>JABDEK010000039.1 GCA_013287135.1 Acidobacteriota bacterium
GAAAGACCCGGTCCAAATAAGCCTTCGCCGCGGCCGCCACTGGTACGAACTCACTCTGGTGATTGGAGGCAGCTATGTAAAGCTGCCAGATATTTTCTGCTTTCCAGGGAGTAAGCGCTTCGGGATTAACGGCTTTAATATCCGCGTAGGTCAGCAAGCAAAGCATTTTCAGGCGCTCGGGAGTTTCCACCCTTTCGGAGAACGCGCGAACGGTTTCGGGATCAAAAATGTCGCGGCGCAATGCGGCGCTCATCTCCAGATGGCGCCCGATGAGAAAAAGCACAGTTTCGCGGTCAGGCTCGTCGAGATCGAGGCGAGCAATAGAACTTTCTGCAATTTCCACGCTGGCGCGAACATGATCGGTTGATTTCGCGCCTTTTCCCACGTCGTGCAATAGCAGCGCCAGGTAAAGCAAGTCGGGTTGTTCGAGCTCTTCAAGCAACTCGGCGTAGCGCTGGTCCCATTTCGATTGAGACTGGCGGAGAGCGTGCAGATTGTCGATAGCCACAAAGGTGTGCTCGTCAACCGTGAAGCGATGCGAATAATCGCGCACGACCAAAGCATCGATACGCGCAAATTCCGGCAACAACACATCGAGCAGGCCCAACGAGTGCATGGCACGCAAAGCATCGGCGGCATGCGGCGCAACCAGGATTTCCTGCAGCGGATGCCAAAGTTCCGCGCCAACCGGGGGATTCGCAGACGAAGCTGGTAGAGCGCGTTCCATTTGAAGTTCGGTGTTGTAGCTGAGCGGCAGCCCGTGGCGCGCCAGAAAATGGAACGCGCGGAGGATTAGATGAAGATCATCCAGAGCGGCAGGCTGGCGAAGGGCCAGCATTCCGTCCACGACCAGGAATTCCGCGTTCGAAAGCCGTGCGCGCAATTGCTGGAACTGATCGTGAATTGACAACCTTGCGGCGGGAACTTCCTCTAGCAAGCGATTGCAAACATGGTGAACCGTCCGCGCGTGGCCGAAATAGATGCGCATCCAGTCCGGAGTGGTAAAAAGGCCTGCGTTGCGCTCGTGGTTTCCAACCACTGCGGGCGGTGAAGTTGTGACTCCAATCTTTCGCGCGGCGGACGCATCCTGGGATTCCCAGGTGAGGGTATTGTCGTCACGATTTCGCCGGAAGTGCAGGAAGCAGCGAACGGAAACGAGAAATTTCAACGCCGCTTCGAATTGCGGCTGGATCGTGACCGGGAGTACAGCATTTTCATTAGGCCAGATGTGATATCTCTCGATAGCCGCGAGAAGTGAAAGCCAGCTCACCACGTTGTAATCCCGCAGACCGCCAGGGCCGTCTTTTATATTGGGCTCCAGATGAAAGACGGTCTCTCCAAATTTGGTATGGCGGGCACGCGTAAGCTCCGATAAACCTTTTACGATCTGGCGTGACTCGTTCGCGATCAACTTCGGAATCACTTCATCGTGGAGGCGCGCGAAAAGCTTTCGATCGCCAATCAAATAACGGCAATCCAGCATCGAGATGGCGAACTCAGGATTGGCAGGATCCAATTGGGCGCATTCAGCGAGGGTACGTATGGCGGGGCTGAGCTTTAGCTGCAAGTCCCATAACTCTTGCGAGAATTTTCGGATGGGTTCTTTGAACTTGTCATCCGCGCGATTTCCGCCGTGTAGAAAAAGCAGATCAACGTCAGAGAAAGGGAAGAGCCAACGTCGGCCGTAACCTCCCAGCGCCACAAGTGCTACGTTTGCGGGGCCGTCGGGGTCGGCTGAAACGAATTCCTTCCAGAGACGCTCGATGATGCAATCGATAAGAGCGCTGCGGCCCAAAAGAAATTCGCGACCGTCACCGGAGACTGCAAATTGGTCTTGAATTCGTGCGGATTCCTTCGCGGAAAAATCGCGAAGCTCGGCGGCTAGCGGTGGGTTGGTGGACATGGAGACTTAAGTCTGCTCCTGACGCTACACCGCTCGTTGCGGCGATTGTGATCCGGCGCTCAACATTTGAACTGCGTCTTCGGGATAGCCCAACATGCCAAACTCCGGTACGTCGAGTCCTTCCAGTTCCACTTCTTTGCTGACGCGCATTGAGCGCCACGCGTTCACGGCCTTAAACACAACATACGTTGCGCCGAAAGCATAAATCGCGAGCAAAGTGGCGCCGCCGAGTTGAACGACAAATTGCGACCAATCCCCGTGAAGCAGACCGGTTACGCCTTGACCTGTCTTTCCGAGATAGGCTGTCGCACCTACACCATTCCAACCGGCGCCGTAGGTGCCATCCGCGAAAACGCCAAGAGCGACCGCGCCGAGCCAGCCGCAATATCCGTGAACTGAAATTGCGCCGCAGGGATCATCGATCTTGAGAACCCGTTCGTTGAAAAGTACGCCCAAACAAACTAGAACGCCTGCAACCACGCCGATGATTACCGATGCCGTGGGTGAAACGAACGCGCAGGGAGCGGTGATGGCGACGAGACCTGCGAGCATTCCGTTACACGCCATGGTGATATCAGGCTTTCCGAAAAGCCGGTACCACAGCAGCATCGCTGCGGCCGAACCCGCTACGGCGGCTAGGTTTGTGTTTACCGCAACCACGGCAATTCGTAGGTCCGTTGCGCCCAGAGTTGATCCGGGATTGAAGCCCATCCATCCGAAGAGAAGAACGAACGTTCCGGTGACGACGAAAACGATGTTGGAAGCAGGGAACGCGCGCGGTTTTCCGTCCGGACCATATTTAAACAGTCGCGGACCGAGGATCAACGCCAGCGCCATGGCGCAGAATCCTCCAACAGAGTGAACGACTGATGAGCCGGCGAAATCCACATAACCGTGACCGAGGTGCATGCTCGAACCCAATTGCGAAAGCCAGCCACCGCCCCAAACCCAACATCCGGACATGGGGTAGAGCAGGCCGCCGACAAATAGTTCGCAAAGGAGGAAGGCCCAAAAAGTGATGCGCTCGCAAATTGCGCCGACGATGATGTATCCGGCGGTTTCCATGAATACGACTTCGAAGAGCGTGAGGCAATTGCTGCTCGCGTCATAGGCGGGGCCGGTGAGAAAAAATCCTTTGCCGCCCAGGAAACCCCATTGACCGCTGCCGATCAGAAAATGATTCAGAGTTTGCGCACCGCCAATATTTGCGGGAGATGCGTTGACGGCGACAGCGCCGAATTGGAAGGCGTAGCCGATAGCGTAATAAGCGAGGAACGCAAAAACATACGCGGCGAAATTCAGCATCATTAGATGCGCGGCATTTTTCTTGCGCACAAGTCCGCAGGTAAGCAGAGCGAAGCCGGCTTGCATGAACAGCACCAAATAGCCGGTGAGCAGAGTCCAGGAGAAGTTCGTGCCGATGCGGTCGTGGCCCACACCGTCGGCGAGCTTCAGCGCGAGCGGCTCGCGCGCAGCCTGGGCTTGAAATTCGTCGAAGGCCTTTTTGTTCTTGGCGTAATCGGGCGAAGTGGGGTCTGTCGGCTCGGGCACCACGAAGGGGTTGCCGGCCGCGTCGACGACTGAATTTTTGTCGCCGGTCGCGGCGCCGGCGGGATCGGGCTGCGGCGCCTGGTCTGCGAAAGCGGCGCACATCGATCCGCAAAGTATTTGCGCCAGAAGCAAAACCAGGAGTGCCCTGGAAATGGCGACTGAACCGCCTCTGCGTTGGAAAAATAAAAAGCGCATCTGGTAGCTCCTTTTGCGACCGTCGAATAATTTGCGATTCTTCGCCATTCGATAATTAAATTGCGCCGGGACCGCGCTCCCCGGTGCGAATGCGAATCACATCGTCCAAAGACGACACGAAAATCTTGCCATCGCCGATTACACCTGTTCGGGCGCCTTCGATGATGGCTTCTACCACCGGATCGACGAGATCTTCCGCGACCGCGATGGTCACAAAGATTTTTGGCAGGAAGTCCACGGTATATTCCGAGCCGCGATAAGTTTCGGTATGGCCTTTTTGGCGGCCAAACCCGCGGACTTCGGAAACCGTCAAGCCGGTTATACCCAGTGCGTTCACGCGCTGCTTTACTTCGTCAAGCTGCGAAGGCCTGATTACGGCATCAATACGTTTCATTTTGTGGCGCTCCTTATTGCACCTTGTGCGGAAATGGCTGCATTTACAAACGCGTTGCACCCGCGAATATAGCCGAGGTTTATTTTTGGTCGAATCGGAATTTCTTTGTTGGCGAGAGAAATTTCAAACTGTGAGTTCAGCCGGAGTCCGGGAGCGTGCGTCATCGCTCGAGCTGTTTGGCGAGTGGCTTGAAGCGAAAGGTTATGCATTCCTGGTCTGGCTCGAGTTGGCATATCGATTGTGCGGCCGTCCGCTCGCGGCGACGGTCAGCTCTTGCTAGGTATCCTCCACACATCCATCTGTAATCGCGCCAATACTGCTGCTTGAGACCAAGCGAACATATTTTCCCAAGACGCCGCTGTTGCAGCGTGATTTTGGCTTGACCCATGCAGCTTGGCGGCGCGCAAATTCGTCGGGCGAAATATTCAACTGCAGGAGTCGCGCGTTCGCATCCATGGTGATGGAGTCGCCTTCGTGTACCAGCGCGATGCCACCTCCTACTGCGGCTTCCGGAGCGACGTGACCCACAACCATCCCGTGGGTGCCACCGGAAAAGCGTCCGTCGGTCATCAGCCCGACGGAATCGCCGAGACCGGCGCCAACGAGCGCTGCGGTGGGGGCGAGCATCTCGCGCATTCCTGGGCCGCCCTTGGGGCCTTCGTAGCGAATCACGATCACGTCGCCGGGCTTTATACGGTTTGCGAGAATGGCCGCTAGGCATTCTTCTTCGGAGTCGAAAACACGCGCCGGCCCGCTGATTTTCGGATTCTTGACGCCGGAGATTTTGGCAACCGCGCCTTCGCTTGCGAGATTTCCTTTGAGAATAGTCAGATGTCCTGTCGGATATACTGGTTTGTTCCACGCGTGTATCACGTCCTGGTTCCTCGCCGGCTCGGTGGGAACTTTTTCGAGACGTTCAGCAATTGTTTTGCCCTCGATCGTTAGCGCGTCGCCGTGGATTACCCCGTGGTCCAGCAGAATCTTCATCACTTGTGGAATTCCACCGGCGGCGTGGAAATCCGTAATCACGTACTTCCCGGAGGGTTTTAAATCGCACAGGACTGGAATGAGTGGCCGTATGCGTTCGAAATCATCGATCGATAGTGGAACGCGCGCGGCTTGCGCGATGGCCAAAAAATGCAGGACCGCATTCGTCGATCCGCCGGTCGCCATCACCACTGCGATTGCGTTCTCGAAGGCTTTGCGCGTTAAGAGATGTTGGGGAAGAATCTGTTGGCGGACGGCATCAGCGAGGACACGCGCGGACTCGGCGGTGCTTTGCGTCTTCTCATCTTCTCCCGCGGTCATCGTTGAAGAGTAGGGCAGGCTAAGTCCCATGGCTTCGATTGCGGACGACATAGTGTTGGCCGTGTACATTCCGCCGCAGGAACCTACGCCGGGGCACGAATGTTTTTCGACTTCGTGCAATTCGCGGTCACTCATTTTTCCGGCGCTATGCTGTCCAACGGCTTCAAACGCGCTGACGACCGTGAGGTCTTTACCTTCGAAGTGCCCGGGCTTCGTGGTGCCGCCGTAAACGAAGATTGCGGGAATGTTCAACCGCGCGATGGCTATCATCGCACCGGGCATATTTTTGTCGCAGCCGCCAATGGCGAGCACGCCGTCCATGCGTTGTGCGTTGCATACCGTTTCAATGGAATCGGCGATTACCTCCCGCGAAACCAGGGAATATTTCATTCCTTCCGTTCCCATGGAAATGCCGTCGCTCACCGTGATGGTTCCGAACACCTGCGGCATGGTTTCTTGTTCTCGAAGGACTTCTGCGGCGCGTATGGCGAGATCGTTCAGACTGGCGTTGCAAGGAGTGATGTTGCTATAAGCATTCGCAATTCCGATGATTGGCTTTTCAAAATCGCCGTCGCGAAAACCGACAGCGCGAAGCATGGCGCGGTTGGGAGTGCGCTCGATACCGTTCGTTATCGCGCTGCTTCTGCTGTTCGAACGATTCATTTGCTGCTGGTAGTCACGGCCGTTGCGGCAATTTCCTCGGACACAGGCTGTTCTGTGGATACCGTGACTGGGTCTAGGAACGGCATTTTCGAACGGAGCTCGGCGCCGACTTGTTCGATCAGTTGCTGCTGCTCTTTCTGCCTGTCCGCGTTAAAGTTCTTGCGTCCCGATTCGTTCTCGCTGATCCACTTTCGAGCGAACTCGCCATTCTGGATTTGTTTCAACATCTCTCGCATGGTGTCGCGCGTTTTGCTGGTGATGATCTGCGGCCCGCCCGTGTAATCGCCGTACTCGGCCGTGTCGCTGACCGAATAACGCATGTAATTGAGCCCTCCGCGGTACATCAGGTCAACGATTAATTTCAGTTCGTGGAGGCACTCGAAATAGGCGATCTCCGGTTGGTAACCAGCTTCCACTAACGTTTCGAATCCAGCTTTCACCAGCGCGCTCACGCCGCCGCATAGAACAGCTTGCTCTCCGAACAGATCGGTTTCCGTTTCTTCGGTGAATGTCGTCTCGATGACGCCAGCTCGCGTAGCGCCGATGGCCTTTGCGTAAGACAAAGCGAGTTGCTTGACCGTTCCAGTCGCGTCCTGATGAACGGCCAACAACGCAGGCGTGCCGCCGCCTTCGAGAAATACTTCGCGGACGCGGTGTCCGGGCGCCTTGGGCGCCACCATGGCCACGTCAATGTCAGTGGGAATATCGATCGTTCCGTATCGGATATTGAATCCGTGCGCGAACATCAACATTTTCCCGGCCGAAAGATGCGGAGCGATTTCGCGTTTGTGTATTCCCGGCTGCGCGGTATCGGGCGCCAGGATCATGATCACGTCGCTTGCCGCGGCTGCTTGCGCTACGGAAAGAAGCGGCAGGCCAGCCTTTTTTACTTTCTCCCAGGACTGGCTTGTCGCATGCAGGCCAACGCACACGTCACAGCCGCTGTCGCGCAAATTCAGCGCATGGGCGTGACCTTGCGAGCCGTAACCAATAATTGCAATTTTCTTTGCCTGAATCAGTGCTAGATCCGCATCGTTGTCGTGATAAATCTTCGCCATTTTTATCTCCTAGGGTCGTTCGATATGGTTCATTAAACCGACTGCGATGCTTCCTCTTCCAACAGCAAATCGCTTCGCCCAGCAGGATGGCCATTCGCCGGAGGTTTCGTTCCACGCGACATCACGACTTGTCCGGTTCTGGCCATTTCCTGGATTCCAAACGGACGAAGAACTCCGACGAGTGCATCCACTTTGTCTTCTGTGCCGGTGATTTCGATCACGAGAGATTCGTTGGCCAAGTCCACTACACGCGCTCGGAAAACACGTGCGATCTCCATCAGGCGATAACGCGATTCGTCGTTCGCGGCAAC
This sequence comes from Acidobacteriota bacterium, assembly GCA_013287135.1. GTDB lineage: Bacteria > Acidobacteriota > Terriglobia > Acidiferrales > UBA7541 > Palsa-295. The sequence continues at coordinate 7,384 of JABDEK010000039.1, forward strand.
CTTGATGAAGGCCAGGCTTCGCGCAATTATGGGCACGTGCGTGACATCTTCGACGGATAACACCGGGGCCAACTTGTAAAGATTTGCTTCCACGCGGTGTGCCGCACCTTCGCTGATCCCAGCGACGATGGTCATGCGCGAGATGCCAGGGCGTTCCGTGTGGCCCACAGTGAGCGACTCGATGTTGTAAGCGCGGCGGCGAAACAAAGACGCAACGCGATTCAACACGCCCGGTTGGTTTTCCACGTAGAGCACGAAAGAGTGGAGTTTCTGTTGATCAGACATCGGTTGCCCTCTCGACCAGCGGGTTCGGCCGGCGAATCATGGCGTGCAAGTCCGCTCCGGCCGGAACCATCGGAAAAACGGAATCTTCCTGTTCAACTTGAAAATCAATTAAAGCCGGTCCGCGCTGTCGCCGGGCTGCGCGCAATGTGGGAATCACGTCGGGCCGCGTATTCACAGTAAAGCCAGGGATACCGAAAGCTTCCGCTAGCTTCTGGAAATTAGGACTCCACAACGGAGTGGAAGAATAACGGCCGTCGTAGAAGAATTCCTGCCACTGCCGGACCATGCCCAGGTATCCGTTATTCACAATGGCGATTTTGATTTCGATTTTTTCCTGGACGATGGTTGCAAGCTCCGCCATGGTCATCTGGAAACCGCCGTCGCCGGCTACAACCCAAACTTCGGCCTTCGGATTCGCAAACTTGGCGCCGATAGCCGCGGGAAGCGCGAAGCCCATCGTGCCCAGTCCACCTGAAGTAATCAGCGTCCGCGGCTTTTCGTGCCGGTAATATTGGGCTTCCCACATCTGGTGCTGGCCCACGTCGGTGACGATAATGGCGTCGCCGTTCGTCTCGCGCCACAATTCGTGGATTACGTGTGCGGCATAAAGGTGCCCATCGTCCGGTAGACTCTGTATGTCTCGCACCGCGGAGTCTTGCTTCGATTTGTCGATACTGGACAGCCAATCCGAACGGTCCATTCTTTTCACGCCGGGCACTAGTTGTGGCAGCAACTCGCGAAGATCGCCGATCAAGGGAACGTCCACGTGGACGTTTTTATTTATTTCAGCCCGGTCAATCTCGATATGGATTTTCTTCGCGGTGGGAGCATACGTTTTCAAATTTCCGGTAACGCGGTCATCAAAGCGCATGCCCAGCGCAATCAGCAAGTCGGACTCTTGAATGGCTTTGTTCACCCAGGCTTCGCCGTGCATACCCATCATTCCCAGACACAGCGGATGCGAAGCGGGGAAGGCGCCAATTCCGAGAAGGGTGAGCGCGACGGGAGTGCAGGCAGCCTCCGCGAACGCCAGAACTTCCTGCTCGGAGCCAGAAAGAATAATTCCGTGGCCCGCGAGGATTACCGGCCGCTTGGCCTGGTTGATTAGTTCCAGAGCTTCGGCCAATTGCGTTTTGTTGTAAAAAGGGCCACGCACAAAATGCTGGCGTTGGGGTGCAGCCGCTTCCCAGTCAAATTCGCAAGAGCCATTTTGCGCATCTTTGGTGATGTCCACCAGAACGGGACCCGGGCGGCTGGAACTCGCAATTTGAAAGGCCTCGCGTAGGCTCGGCGCGACATCCTGCGCGCGCGTGACCAGGTAATTGTGCTTCGTAATCGGCAAAGTAATGCCGGTAATGTCTGTTTCCTGGAAAGCGTCGCTGCCGATGAGTTTGCTTCCCACCTGACCCGTGATGCAGACGATGGGAGATGAATCCATCATCGCGGTGGCAATTCCAGTGACCATATTCGTGGCGCCGGGGCCTGACGTCGCCAGAGCCACGCCCACGCGTCCGCTCGCGCGCGCGTAGCCATCAGCCATATGCGTGGCGCCCTGCTCATGCCGGACCAGGACGTGATGGACGCCGTAGCGCGTCATGGCGTCGTACGCCGGCAAGATCGCTCCGCCGGGATAGCCGAAAACATATTCAACGCCCAGGCGTTCCAGGCATTCCCAGATAATTTCCGCGCCGCTCTTTTTAGTTTTCGGCATCGCGATCCCCTAAACTCCCCACAGATACTGGTCCGCGTCATATGGAACAGCCCGCGCTTCAGCGGCGGCATGGTCGTGCTGCGGCGCGGCGCAAATATCCATGGCCAGGGTGTCCTCCAAGGCGAGAGCGGAGTGCTCCACGTGCGCAGGAATCGAAAGCATCTGGTTTGCACGCACGGTAAATTCCTGGCCTTTCATTTGGAAACGCCAGGCGCCGCGAAGAACCAGAATGGCTTGCTCGTGGTCGTGGCTGTGAGGAAGCTCGGAGGTGCCCTTCTGCGCTTCGACCATGTCGACATTCAAGTTCTTGTTGGTGAGCAATTTTTCCCGGCTGTAGCGCGATACATTTTTCGCTGCACTGAAATCGGAAAACTTCATTTTGAGCTCCCTTGGCCTTGAACTTTCGCTCCAAAAACCAAGAGGCCGTTAACCCTTTCGGGTAACGGCCTCTTGGGGTTCGAACTTTTTTTCCGCCCCGGCCGCTACCCGCTCCTAAGCAGAATATTTACTCGTACAAGTACTACTCCTACTAAGATTACGAGCTGCACTAGACGGGACACACTAAATGGGAACCTTAGAGAATTGGACGGCACAAACGGGCTCTCCTCAGAGACCCCCAGCCTTCGCGTTTGATTATTTCGTCCCATTGTGAATGGATTAAGTATCACGTTGCTTAGAGCGCGGTCAAATAAGATTTATTTATCGATGCTATTCGTTCTGGCTATTCATCGCCGGTGAAAAGGAAGGAGTTGCGGCCGCGCGTTCGACTAAGGCGCTGACTTTTCGCGAGAATTTCTACGGCTTGGGCCGCGGAAATTCTTCAATGTGGATCTCGCCTTTGGGGCCGAAGTAAATAACCCGCTTTCCTGTAAGAAAAGCCCAATAAGCGATTACGCCAGCCTCGACGGAGCGCTTTACGAACTCGGGATAGCGAATGGTATCTGCCTGCGCGCCGCGGATGGCCGCTACGACTTCAGAAGGCGAGAATTCCTCTGCAATAGTCGCGGGCGGGAGCGCCATTTTTTCGGAATGGGTCCTGCCATCTGACATGTAGAAGGTTTCTTGTCGAACTGCAAGATCGCAAAAGTAAGATTCGACGCCTGCATCGAGAAGTCTGCGGACAACCTCGGGGAAGGTGAGCTTAGCTGCTTGCGATTCTGCCAGGACTTCCCGTACTACGTCTGCATTCATGATGCTTTCCTTTGGTGCATGCGGAACTCTGACGTGATTCTATTCTGACAAAGGCGTTTGACCATCCGGCCCGTCAGGAAATCTCAGCGAATTTCAATCAAGAATAATGATTTAGGAGGCAGTGTGAGGTCAATCGTCCCGTTCTTGATTTTTTCGATATGCGCAGGGGGCAACGCCGCCGCCTTCTTCAGTTCAGCGTATTGTCGAAGAGTTGGAAATGCGGGATCGCCCATTGCGTGATACGCAGGAAGCGGCGAACCTATTTCGGCATCAACTTCACTGATCTCCGCTTGGCGACCTGATTTCAATTGCTTGAGATGAATCGTCATATTCACGGTGCGGTCGGGATCGTCAGGCAGTGAGAAGTTCCAGACCGCCAACGCAAGCGAGCCGTCGGCACGGCGCGTAACCAGCATGGAATCGGAAGCTACGTCGACTCTTTGATCGCCGAGGTGATGCATCAATTTGAAGGCGTTAAAAACCGGCTTGGGAACACCTCCCTCCGCCAACAATCCGAACCCGCCGTAGAAAGGTTTTTTAATTACGCCCTGCTCCTCGAATACATCTGAAAATGTCCAGTAGCTCATTATGTCGACGAGCCCATCGCACTGGCGAATGGTATCGCCCAGCCAGGGGCCCATGAAGGCGGAATCTTCCACCTTGGGATTGTTATCGTAAACCGCGTTCACTTCAGACCAGATCAAAGGAAGATCGGGCTTCGCGGAAGACTTGATCTGGTTGTGGACTTTGTCCACAGCACTACAAATCATTTTGTTTAGCGGGATGGGTTTATCGGTGCCGAAAACGTCGTGCGAAGTGTCATTGCCGTAAACGTGGGTGGAGACAAAATCCACCGGAATTTTGTTATCGGCGCAGTGGCGGATGAAGCGATCTACCCAGGCAGCTTGAGCCGTTGCTGGTCCTCCCACGCGGAGGCCAGGGCTTACACTTTTCAATGCAGCAGCAGTGACGTCGTACAAATGGTAGTACGTGGCTTCTTTAGGATCGCCTGTCCAGAAATCGATATTGGGTTCGTTCCAAACTTCAAAATACCACTTAGAGACTTCGTCAATTCCGTAGCGATCTACCAAGTGTTTTGCGAAGGCTGAAATCATCGCGCCCCAGCGATCGTAATCCTTGGGCGGCGAGACATTTTGCTTGTACCAGAAGGGATGAAGATTGTTTGCCGCCGCAAGTTTCTTGGGCATGAAACTTAGCTCCACAAAAGGCCGCAGGTGGTTTTGCAGCAGGCCATCGTAGATCTGATCGACGTAGGAGAAGTTGTAAACCGGACTTCCTGCGGCGTCTTCGTCGTAAAAACCCACTTCATCGTGGAAAATTGCATGAAAGCGAACATACTGAAAATCGGTGATGGATTTAACTTCGCGTAAATCATCGCGGTAGCTCTGGCGCAAACTGAGGATGGCGCGACCGGAGCCGAACATTTGCTCCCAAAAATGGGGGAAGGGATGAGAAGGACCCTGTGTGTCCACCTCGACCACTTCGGGTGCAGGAGCGGCTTGCGCCTTCACCCCACGCACATCGGCGCATAGAAGTGAAACGCTCAGCAGACACGCGTAGCAGAATGTTTTTTTCACGGAAGTTTTCCCCAGGATAAAGCTCCGCTGGCGTGAGAGAAATTGTACCATCTCTCGCCCACGCCCGCAGTCCTAGCGACTCAGTTAGAAAACGAACCGGCCTTCGAGCTCAATCACGCGTCCGGCGAGTCCGCTTGTCGCGATTCCGAAGTTCGGATTGGCGATGGGCTGGCACAGCGGCGGATTTCCAACGCAATTGTTGCCGTAGGAGATCGTTGTGGAGTTGCTTTGAAACGTAAACGGCGCGAGATTCAGTTTGTTGAACGCATTGTAGATATTCATACGCAACTGAATCTTGGATGTTTCGCCCACGAACTTCATCGGAGGCAAGCCGAAGTTCTTCACGAAGCTGAAATCGAATTGGCTGAAACGCGGACCGCGCTCGTTGTTGCGTTTAAAGGCGGGGAAGCCGGATGTCGCCACGTCGTAGTAGTAGGTCGAGCCGTTCGGGAAATTAGAACCCGAAGGCGGCGGGAGAAAGGCGTTCGTGTCCGAGTTGTTCTTTGGTTCGTGGAGCACCGCAACCGGGCGAAGCGGGCAGATCGTCGCGGACCCAAGCGTGATGTTGCAATTATTGGTGGCTACCGGCGTCCACGGGAATCCGGAATGGAATTGGAAGTCTCCGTTTACTTCCCAGCCGCCTAAAATTCTTCCCTGCCAGTCGTCGCGATTTCTGAAGATCGGGAGATCCCAGAGACCGACAACACGCAGGTTGTGGGTAGCGTCGTAGTCGGAGGGACCTCGCTCGGTAGAGAGAACGGTCGGATAGGTCTGGTTGGTACCGTAGCCAGGGCCCTCCGAGGAGACTTCGTCGATCGACTTGCTATAGGTGTACAGGAAGTCCACCAACACGCCGTTACGGAAGTTGTGTTTAACTTCCGTGTTGAGCGCATTGAAATTTGCATTGGTGTCGGGGGTGTATTGAAAGACGGCTCCGATTAACGGGCTTGGCTCTTGGTAGAAGTACTGCAAATTCTTGATTCGAAGCAAGCCATGGCTGCTGCTGCCTTGGTAGCCCACGGTCGCAACCCAGTTTGCCGGCAACGCGTACTGGACATCCAACGAATACAAGTAAACGTACGGGTTAGTGAAGTTTGCCGGGTTGGCGTAAACATTTGGCGCGCCGCCGCCCGGCCCGATGATCGGCAAATTGGTTGCAGGATTAAGACCAAGGGCTAGAGCCGTATTATTCGGGAAACTCAGCGGGTTCCGCGGATTCGTTCCCAGCGCGTATAGGAAGTCCGAATTGATCGCAGCTCCGGGACCTCCGCAACACAGTCCGTAGCTGGCCACGAATGGCGGATTGTCGCGGGTGTTATCGAATGAGACGTTGTCGTAGGCGTCGTAAGCGATTCCGAAACCGCCGCGCACGACCGCGTTATTGTGGAAGCGTTCTGGGCTCCACGCGAAGCCGATCCGGGGCGCGAAGTTGTTGTAGTCGGGGTTATACATGCGGCGCGGGTTTACTGCTACCGCGTTCAAAAGACCGGTGATCGGGCTAGCTCCGGGCACGATATTCGCCAAACGATTGTCGGCATCCGTCGGTGGGGAATCGAAATCCCATCGCAGACCCACGTTGATGGTCAGGTTCGGCCGGAATTTCCAATCATCCTGGACGAAGAGGCCATAGTCTGTTCTGCGATACGCTCGTTGCGAGCTTGGTGGGCCCCCGGTAAGCGGATTGACTTCGACTGCTTGGAAGACCGGTGTGCCGTTCGCAAAATTCCAAGGTTGCTGGAATACGACGTCGGGGCGGCCGCCGCCCAGTAGGTCATCGTTGTCCTGCAAGCGGGCGACTTCAAAGCCGAAGTGAAAGGAGTGCTGGTTGTAAACATGCGACAGCACGTCACGGAATGCGAACGTATTCTCAGCGTAGATACCAGGAGTATTGTCACCTTGCGCCGCGCCGTAAACGATTCGTTGCCCCAACGGTAGAGCGTTTTGTATTTCAGTTCTCGGAATCGCCCAGTTGATCTGCGGATTCGCAGCGATATCGTTGAATGCCCAGCGAGTAAAGTTGAAGCGGGCTTCATTGACGGTGGTCGGAGAAAAATTGAATACCCATCCGAGGAATCCCGAAGGAGTAAAGCGATCGGAATTATAGTCAGCCATCGGCCGGCCCTGTGCGCTAGCGTCTGCAGCCAGTTGGGTGTATTTGGTGAAGAACGTGTTTACTGAGAAAACGCTGCGGCCCATATTGTAGTCGACGCGGGCATTGTATTGATTCCCCGTGGTGTTCTGAGGCAAGAAAATCTCTGCGAATTCAAACTCCGGAACGGTTGTAAGCCCGCCTCCGCATTGTATGTTGTTCATGCAAGTACCCGTGGTCGTGCCAGGGAGGTACGTCCCGTAGGTGCCGGTGGGAGATCCGATATTCACTGCGTTGCCAACCAATTGACAGGGCACCGGGAAATTTGCGCAACTCGCCGGCAACACTTCTTTAACCCGTGGAGCCGTGCCGGGGTCGGTCAAAGTTACGTCCACCGGAGAGCCAGCCGGGCTGTAAGAAGCGATCAGCGAGCGGAACTGCGGCGTATCGACCCACTGGTCCTGGAAAATCGAGTTGTTATCGCGTAATCCTTCATAGTTGAAAAAGAAAAACAGTTTGTTCTTGATGATCGCGCCGCCCAGGTTTCCACCGAACTGACGGTAGGCGTTATCGTCCCGGACCTTGGGATTGTCTGTATTGGCTCCAAAATTGAATCCGTTGTACTTGTTGTAGGCGTTTAGGCCAGGATCCTGATACTGGAAGAAACCTGCGCCGTGAAACTGGTTCGTTCCGGATTTTGTTACCGTCTTTATGTGCGCGCCCGAGGAACGGCCGTCAGCCGCATCGTAATCATTGGCGAGAACCGTGATTTCCTGAACTGACTCAATGCTCGGCGTAATCACGGCGGCGCCGCCCCACTGCAAGCTGTTCACGCTCACGCCGTCGATGGTGTAATCGTTCGCGGTAATGCGCTGGCCGTTCGCACTAATAGGAATCTGATTTTCCGTTTGAAAGATCGCCGTATTGGATCCGCCAGGTCCGCCAGTTCCGCCATTCGAGCCAGGGCCGTTGGGAAAGCCGGCGGATCTGCCGTCGCCGCCCCGTGCGCCGTCGCCGAAGATGCCCGGAGCTAGACGGAGAAGTTCATAAGGATCGCGGCTAAAAGACGGTAGCCGTTGAACCTCTTGGTTGGTCAAAGTGCTTTCGATATTTGCTTCTTCTGTTTGAAGGTCGGGTAAGTTAGCCGCGTTCACAGTCACCGACTGATTGACCTGGCCGACGGTCAGCGCTACATCCACGGTTTTTGGAAGTTCGCCGGTCACTTGCACGTGGGTTGAAATGTTCTTTTCGAATCCCTTGGCCTCAACCGTCAGCGTGTAGGTCGCGGGGGCCACTTCATTGAATTGATAGAAGCCTTCCGCACTTGTGGTAGTGCTCTTCGAAACTTGCGTGGCCTCGTCGGTGAGCGCAACGTTCGCGCCCTGAACCGTCGCACCCTTGGCGTCGGTTACTGTCCCCTGGACCTTCGCTTCGAACTGCGCTTGGGCGTTCGAGGCCAAGAAAACCAGCAGCAGCGCCGGGATCGCCAACCGCAGTAGAGCAAACGCACACTTCGATCGTGCGTACTTGCACGAAAATGCGACAAAGTTCAAATCTCTCATTTGCGATTACCTCGGCGAGTTAGGTTGGTGAAGCTGGGAATCCAAATCGTAACTAGATGAACGGGTTTTGGTGAACTGGGAGATGGGAACTTTGGGCCGAAATCCGAACTGGGCAGCCTGTCTGAGTAGGCCAAGAACCACACCCCGTTTCATTTACTTAATCGATTTATCTAGGACTGGGCGAATTTGTAGCACCCCGTTCACGGCCCTGTCAACAAGAATTGTTAATGCGATGTATCAGAATTATGAATATGAACTTCTTGCGACCCTGCCGCTCGCTGTGCCACACTCCCGCATGCCTCGGAAGAAGTTTGAGCCCTCCGCCAACTCCAGCGAGCGCCCGGCCGTCAGCCTGAAGACTTTAGCCCGTCACCTGGACCTTTCCACCGCGACGGTTTCAGTAGTTTTAAACGGCGCCCGGGGATCGGCGGCAATACCTCAATCCACGAAAGACAGAGTGTTTGCAGCCGCCGAGAAGCTGAAATACCGGCCACACTTCGTAGCGCGCTCTTTGCGCAAGCAACGCACATTCACTATCGGAGTGGTTGTGCCGGAAGTGAGTGAAGGCTATGCCGCCCTGGTAATGAGTGGAATCGAAAATCAACTGCTTCAAAGCGGCTATTTTTATTTTGTAGCAAGCCATCGGCACAAAGCCGACTTGCTGCGCGAGTGCGCGACCTCTCTGCTGGGCCGTTCAGTGGATGGTCTGATTGCCGTGGACACTCAGTGGAAGCATAGGATCTCCATACCGGTCGTCTCTGTCTCGGGACACGAGGAAGTTGAGGGCGTAACAAACATTCTCTTGGATCACTCCGCAGCGACCTCCATTGCGATCGAACACCTGGTAGGGCTTGGGCACCGAAACATCGCATGCATCAAAGGACAAGCTTTCAGCTCTGATACCGAAGTGCGTTGGCAGTCGGTGAAAAAGGCGTGTAACAAGTGGAACGCTCCGTTTGATCATGATTTAACAGCCCAATTGACTGGCGATTCTTCGTCTCCTGAGATGGGATATGCGGCCACTCGCTCGATTATCTCTAAGGGCAAACCCTTCACAGCTCTGTTCGCATTTAACGATATTTCAGCTATCGGAGCGATTCGAGCTTTGAGAGAGGCCGGACTGCAGGTGCCGCAAGATGTCTCGGTCGTGGGGTTCGACGACATTCTTAGCGCTGCGTTTCAAAATCCTTCCCTAACCACCGTGCGACAACCTCTTCTGAAAATGGGAGAAATCGCGGCAGAACTCGTGGTGCGCCAGATTGAAGATGCGAGCAGGAAGGATCCAACCGAGGCCATTGTTCTTCAACCAGAATTAGTGATACGCGAATCCACCGGCCCAGCGCGATTGAAGTTGTAAACCTGCGATTGCGGGTGTGCCTATCGGCGCATTCGTTCCTGTGATACAAATTCCAGACGTACACCAAGCAGATCGGCGGGTGATGCACAAAAACCCTAAGCTCGCGGCTTCTCGATATTTGGTGTTGCTCGTACATCTCGGATTCATTCTCACCGGGATCGTAACCACCTTATTGGGGCCTTTGCTCCCGACGCTGGCAACTCAGTGGAGCTTGAAGGACGCTCGCTCGGGTGACTTTTTCCTGGCTCAGTTTCTTGGCTCGCTTATCTGCGTGATTATATGCGGGCGTTTGCTGCGGGTTCGAGGCTTTCGGTTCTGTTTTACTGCGAGCTTTGCGCTTATGGCTATCGGTCTCGCGTGCCTGGGCCGCGGTTCGTGGATCGCGGGACTCGTCTCGGTTTTCGTTTACGGTTGCGGGCAAGGCTTTAGCATTGGCGCGACCAACTTATGGGTCGGTGAGTCCAATCCGTCGCGTCGCGCTAGCGCCCTAAGCCTGGTGAACTTTTCGTGGACGATCGGTGCGCTCGTGTCCCCTTCGCTGGTGGCCTTAGGCGATAAGACTCATCGCATTCGGCTGGTCGTTTTCGCGCTGTCGCTGGTCGCCGGACTTCTGACTCTCGCATTTTCAGTTTCGAACTTCGAGACCGCGCGAATGCCTGAAAAAGATGAGCTGAAATTCGATCCGGTATTGAAGATTTCGAAAATGTTCGCGAATCAAACCGCCATTGTTTTCGGTCTAGTCTTCTTTTTGTATGTAGGCACAGAAAATTCAGTTTCAGGCTGGGTCGCCACCTATGCCCGGCGGATTCAAGTCTCGCAAGACGATGTGTGGGCCTTGATGCCTTCGTTCTTCTGGGCTGCTTTGCTGGCGGGACGCCTCTTAGTGCCGCTTATTCTGCGGCGCTTGCATGATTTGAAACTGCTTCGCGCGTCTTTGGCCGTCGCAGTTGTCGGTTGTGTGTTGCTGCTTTATGCCGCAAAACTCCAGGTTGTCGCGGCAGCGTGTGTGCTATGTGGCGCAGGTTTTGCTGGAGTTTTTCCGATTGCCATGTCGTACCTTTCAGCTCACTGCGGGACTGAAAATCGGGAACTTGCGGGGGTCGTTCTAGCTTGCGGAGGATTAGGAGGCGGTGTACTGCCTTGGCTCATTGGCATCGTTTCCAGTTCGTTTGGGAGCTTAAGAGCCGGACTCCTAATCCCTTTGCTCGGAACGATTTTCTTGATTCTGATCAGTCTGATTCCGTCGTCGGCGCTAAACGCTCGGTTCGGCGGTGCCAAACTGCGAACGGAACCGCTTCGCAAATGAGTTAGCCCGGCTGGAACACTCGATCCATGGCGCGTCGTACGTCTGGTGAGCGGCCAAACCATCGCCATACATTGCCGGACCGTAAATTTTCAGCGCTTAAGAGCGTAATGCCTTGGTCTATGCCGATCACGTCCGAATTAACCCATAGCGTCTGCGGATTGAAAGCGTCTGCGAAACCGTATCGGCCATAAATATATTCCCCAAACTGTTCGCGCATGTAACGCAGTGCGGGCAAACAAATTTCAGGAGCGAACATGAGGGAACCACCCGCCGCGCAGGGAACTATGCTGCCGTCCAAGTCACGTCGGGAAATGGGATTTCCCCATACTACATAGCCGATATTGCTGTCAGAAACGGTGATGCCCCACAGATCGGGGGAATAGTTCGGGTATAGGCTGCGGAGATCGAGACAGTAGGCGCGATGCGCGTAAGTCGCTGTCACGGAATTTTGGAAGTAATCGATATGGAAGGGTGGGCCGTCGCGTAGGCCCGCGAAAGAAAACCAGGCTTGCGAATATTGGTGGGTGAAAAGTGGTCCGCGGCCGTAGAACTTGTAGCCGGCATATTCGATCGGCTGGCGATCGAAACGATACCAGGAAGACACCGGAATCGGAGAGGTGGGTGAACCGATTCCCAGAAGATACAAAATGTTCTCCTCATCGTAGGCGGCCCACTCAGAACGTATGGGGCCCCTTTCCGGATACCAGCCCATGTGCAACAAGCCCGTGCGCTCGTCCATCATCCACGCAAAATCCACTCGCTCATAAAGCCCGGACGTCAAATCGGAAATCTCGGCATCCTCCCGATAGTATCGCTGCGCGGTCAAAACACCGCCGAGCATCAGGGCCGTATCCATGGTGGAAAGCTCAGAGTTCCACACACGGTCACCGCTCTTGCGATTTACGAAATGGTAGTACCAGCCGCGTACGTGCTCTTGCTGGTATGCCAAATGGCGTAGGCAAGAGCGTACTCGTTCGCGAACCTCATCGGGATTCTTCCAGCGCCTTTCTGCGGCAATGCAGAATGCCGTGAGAGCAAAGCCCGTCAGCGCGGTGCTTGCTACATCCAGATGCCGCCCTGCGATAGCAGTGCCGTTGGCTCGTGCGCGGTCCAGGACAAGTCCCGTATGCGGATCTCCTTGTTCCCAGAAGTAAAGAAATGCGCGGCGAGACAAATCTTCCAGGAAGGCGTCATCGGACTCGGATCGTCCGTTTCTTAAGGGGGATAAAGCTGGAATAGCCGCTGCGGCCAATGAAAGAAAATTCCTGCGCGAGAGGGTTTTCATTAGCTCAACGACACCCGGTGATATGTACAGATATGCATTCCGTCAGGTTCGTCCCAATTAAAAATGCGAGCGCAGTTTCGTACTTCTCTTGGAGTTTTTCAAGATACAAGGTTATATTGATGACCTGTGCGCTCGTCGAGCATAAGAAACTGAATGATGCAATATGTCTTAACTTAACCGATTAACCTGAGCGAAAGGTGTCTATGCGATCGATCAGCATTCTTCTAGTTTACATGGCAATGCTGCACGGGCAACAAAGTCTCCCGGTAACGGAGCGTCCCTCGCTACGCGTGCATGGTCAATCGACCATTTCAGTCGAGCCGGACCAATTGCAATTTGATATTGGAGTTGTGACGCAAGCGAATACAGCGAAGGAAGCGGCCGACCAGAATGATAGCCAGTCCAAGGCGCTCATTCAGCAATTGCAAATGGCGTTTCCTTCAGCAAGTGTGAAGAGCATCAACTTCTCGGTGAATCCCAACTATCACTATCCCGCGCAGGGGGGGCCGACTATTGTCGGCTACACGGGCAGCAATACCGTGCGTCTGCTTTTGAACGACATCTCCAAACTTCAAAGTGTGATCGATATCGCCATTAAGTCCGGCGCGAAAAGCATCAATCGTCTTACCTTTACGTTGCAAAACGAAAATCCTGTAAGGGCCGATGCATTCGCCAAGGCTGCGGAGCAGGCGCAGGCCGGAGCGCAAGCTCTGGCAGCTTCGCTAAAGGTCCACCTCGGAAGATTAATAAATGTTGAGGAAGGGCAGCCGGTGATCGTTTCGGCTCCGCGCCAAATCACTTTCGAGAATCTTGGTTCCACCAATCTTGCCCCTATTTCGCTAGGGACGATTGATGTGCACGCCGACGTGAATTTGACGTACGAGATACTGCAAGATACAGATCATCCGTGCGAAAACAGTACTTCTCCCGCGAACGCTCCGGCGCCGCAGTGAAATTCCGCTGTTCGCTCGTTCTTGTTTTTTATCTTTTCCTTATAACTTTTTCGACGGCGGCGCAAGAGCGACCCGCTCCTGGCGCCCCCGGAACAATTCCCACCTGGATGCCGGGGAATAAAGAAGCCGTCGGCACGTCCACTTCAACTGAATCGCGCGTCTGGTTCACGCTGCAAGGTGGGGTCTTGAGCGAAGTGCTTTATCCGCGGCTTGATACGGCAGCTGTTCGCTCTTTGGAATTTGCTGTGAGTGATGGCAGATCCGTCTGGCTCGAATCCAAAGACATGCAGCATTCTATCGAGAGGATGGATGACAACGCTCTGCTGTATCGGCAGACCAGTCGCGATCCCGCCGGCCATTTTGAAATTTCCAAAATTTACGCTACCGACCCGGCACACGACACTTTGTTAATTGATGTCACGTTCAAAGCCAGCCAAGAGTTCGCGTTATACATTCTCTATAATCCGGCGCTAAAAAATTCCGGAGTTGGCGACACGGGTTACGACCAGGATGGTGCATTGATAACCGAGAAACCTGGAATTGCGTCGGCATTACTGTCGAGCAACCGGTTTCAGCAGATGACCAGCGGCTTTGTAGGTGCGAGCGATGCTTACACCGACCTTTTGCTGCATCACGAACTCGAGTGGTTGTATGACCGCGCAAACAACGGAAACATAATGCAAGCCGCGAAGTTGGCCGGCTCGCATTTCACCTTGGCTCTAGCCTTCGGTGTAACGGCTCAACTGGCGATCGAAAATGCAAAAGCCAGTTTGCAGCGCGGTTTTCCTTCTGTGAGCGCGCAGTACGCGGAAGGCTGGCACGCATACGCAGAAACTTTGCGGCGCGTGAACGCGAAATACGAACGCGAATTCCGCCTCGCCGCGATGGTGCTGAAGGGGCACGAAGATAAAACGTTTAGAGGCGCGATGGTAGCGTCCATGGGCGTCCCTTGGGGATTTAGCGTGAAAGCCGATACTCCGAATGTGGCCGGCTATCGTCTAGTTTGGGCGCGAGACCTTTATGAAATTGCTACTGGCTTGCTCGCCGCGGGTGATCGTGAGGCGGCGGAGCGGGCGCTTAATTATCTTTTCACCTTGCAGCAAAAATCGGATGGCAGTTTCCCTCAAAATACTTGGGTTGACGGAAAGCCTTTTGGCACCGCGCTTCAAATGGACGAAGTGTCTTACCCCATTATTCTGGCCTGGCGACTCGGAGCGGCTGACGCGGCTTCGTGGCGAAAACACATCCGTCCCGCCGCAGAATTTGTAATCAATAACGGCCCGCTCACGCAACAGGAACGTTGGGAGGAACTGCCAGGCTACTCGCCTTCCACCATCGCCGCGGAAATCGCAGCGCTAATTTGCGCCGCCGACATCGCGCGCAAGAACAATGCCGCTGACGACTCCGCGCGCTACATCAAGACTGCGGATGACTGGGCGGCGAACATCGAGAAAACTCTTGTCACAACCACGGGCCATCTCGGCGGAACCGCACCGGCGCAGGGTTACTACATCCGCTTAAGCCACACGACTGACCCGAACGATGCCTACCAGGTTGACGTCGGAAATGGCGCCGGCGTTTGGGATCAACGCGACATCATCGACGCCGGTTTCCTGGAATTTGTGCGCTTGGGCATTCGCCGAGCTGACGACCTCGCGATAATTCGCTCGCTTCAACTCGTTGACTCCACAATTCGCGTGGAAACGCCCAATGGTCCCGGCTTCCACCGAAACAATCATGATGGCTACGGTGAAACATTTTTTGGCGGCCCGTGGAAAGGCGAAGGAATCGGCCGCCTGTGGCCGATTCTTACAGGCGAACGAGGAGAATATGAAATCGCCCGCGGTCGCGATGCTTCCGCTTATCTCGACGCGATGTTACATTTCGCCAACGCCGGAGGAATGATTCCCGAACAAGTCTGGGATCGCACAGAACCCACCACGTCCAGTTTTTCTTTCGGTCAAGGCACCGGCAGCGCTACCCCTCTAGCCTGGAGCATGGCGCAGTTCATCCGCCTGGTAATTTGTTTTGAAGAAAAACGAATCGTCGAACAGCCAGCTGTGGTCGCCGAACACTTCCTCAAACAGCTTAATTAAGCGGCGATTTACGAACGGACCCGGATTAGTTTTTGAAACTTCTTGCGACAGCAAGCAGGAAGGCGCTCCGCAGCCGCACGATTCGCCGATTTGACCGCGTCCTCCGCATCAGCTATTATGTTTTCGCGGGGTGGAGCAGCCTGGTAGCTCGTCGGGCTCATAACGCGCCAAACGTCAACCGGCTCTGCCTTAACATTTCTTCTCAGCCGCAGAACCCTCTTGAAACGGGGTATTCGGGGCACTTAACGGGCACCTGAGAATCAGGCGTTGCTGTTTGCGCTTGGATATATCGGCACGCTCGACCGTCTGCTTAGAAGGTGCGCAATACAAACCTTTAAGTGCCGCTTCTGGTGTCGCTTACGAGGGAATGCCTCATTTATCCCGCTCTTGAATTGGACCGAAGTTGGAGCGAAACTGCTGAGGTGAACCCTCGTAGTAACAGGGATGGCAACATTGCGACCGTTATTTTCGAGGCGAGTTAAATTTCATTTTCGGTTAACCCCACGATGTGATCGCGTCCGTGATCTGGTCAATGTGCGCCCACGGTCTGCACAACGACGGAGGTCAGCGTCCCGGGTTGGCTCTCCGGCAGAAACCGGGTTGGGTAGGCGTGCCACGTCTGGAAGACCGTATCATCGGGTTTTGTGTCGGGATTACTTGTTACAGTCCGATATCGTTCGATGGCGTGGTTCGCCCACTCAAGATCGCTTTTATCAATGGAACTGCCATCGAAGATCACGCCGTACGAGATACCAGCATCGTGTAACTGCCTGCGCCATTCCACCAGCTGCGGCTTCCAATTGTCATACCAGATAATATCGGCTTGCATGAATGATAAAGCGTTCGCCAGTCTGTTGCTTAAACTGCCGCGCGAATTCGAGATATTCCGCCAACCAGCAGACAGTGTGGTTGTTAACAGGCTCTACATCGCCAAATTGAATGGCAGGAAACCTCGCCTTCAGGATTGCAATTTGCGGGGCGATATTTTGAACCAGTTGTTGCATTGTATAGTTACAGGCGGCCGGCTTGTTCAAGATATTGAAATGACCAAAGGCGACCGGTGAATCGAAAGCAACGTACTCGATGTTGCCGCCCAATCTGGATACACGATCAGCTGCCGTCTGGATCACCGCCTTGGTCGTGTAACCGGGTACGCCATTGCCGCATTGAGCCGTTGTAGCCATGATCTCGGCTGCAAAGGCCAGAGCGATGTGACGGTGGCCTAAATCCTTAATGACCGCGGCTAGCTGTTCGTCGGTCGATCGATGCAGAAATTGAGTTGACACCTTGAAAATCTGGATCGCTGAAGCTGCTCTCGGCCATGGCGCATTTGGCTGGAACAACTCCATGAAATCGTTAGCGGCGCCTGGGCGTGACGCCGTCATGCCGATCCTTTGACGGTCCGCCGCTACGACCGGATCAATGCCGGCCAACCAGACCCGCTTTGGTTGCCCCTGAGCAATTACTTGCGCTGGAATGGCACCTTGGAGCGCTGTCGTAACAGACACAAGCACGGCAACCTGTAAGATCAATTTCAATTTCACAATATATCTCCGGATTCTTGGCTGTGAGTGGCTACCAGAACCCCACTTCTGTAAGTTCAATTGCTTTTCCTCCGAAGATTTTGACCCTTAACCTAAATCGAGATCGCAACGTCAACCGAAACTACAACAAGGAGGCCATGCGGATCGCCCCCATAGGGCTGCTTACTGGCTGGATTGCTCGATCTTGATTCCGCTGGTCGAATGACGGTCTAGCGACACAGGTCCGGTCTTCGTGCCGAGCATTTCGGTGCCCACGATAGCCACATCATGGGCTTGACTCACGACGATCGAGCCCGAAGTATTGGCGGTGCCGAGGAAGTAAGCAGGGCCGCTGTTGGCGTCAATGATTTTGTTGTTGGAGAGATTCACGTTGCTCGCGGAACCAATGAAGAAAGCCGGCCCCGGAACATTCTCCACGGTGTTCTCGGACAAAACGATGTGCTGATTCACAGGGACATCCGTGCTTCCACTTTCGTCGTACAGGCCGTTGGTCAAGAAGCTGGCGACCATCACAGCGCCCGGGCTGAACCCATGAGAAGGCAGGGGAACGTTGGCGTTTCCGGCGAGAGGGCCGGAGCGGGAGATGTGGTTTCTGAGGACTTGTAGATCCTGAACCCCGGTGGTCGCGGCGGGCGGGACATCATTTAACGTTGCAATCAAAATGGAAGCCAGCGTCTGACCCCTCATGATGTTGTCCTCCAAGAGGCCGAAAGGCGTTTGAGGGAGGATGGCGCGCGCACGATTGTCGAGGAATTCGTTGTTCCGCACGATCCAGCGGGCGCCCATGATATTCAGGTCGCCTACCAGACTGTCGGTAGCCGTGTGTGGGACGGCTTCGCTGAGCTGAACATCGAAGTTCCCGGCGGCATCCTGTGAAATTGCGTCGATAGTGGAGAAGCCCAGGAGGCCGAGTGCGGAATTGAAAATCGCCACGGGGTCGCCGGCCTGCGACGTGAAATCGGTCTGCCCCAGTTTGAGCGTCTTCTGCTGCACCGCCTGGACGGGCATGAGGGTGGCGCTGGCGAGATTCATACCGTCATCGCCCTGAAAGGCAAAGCGGCTATTTTCGACCAGCACATCGCCGAGCGAATCGTTGAAATGGACGGCATCTGAAGCGGAGGAGATCAGCTTTCCCGCCGAGCGATCCAACGTACAATTCGAGATGCGCACGCGCCCGCCGCCATCGAAGAAGAAAGCTTCGCCCGGGGCCGAATGCACGGTGACATTTTCGAGCGCGAAATCCTGCGCGACGCCTATACCCATGGCAGATCCTTCGCCTGAGAAGTAGCGGACCAGGAGGACCATGCCCGGGGTGAACACGGAAAGAGCCGGCGATGAGTAAATTTGATTGCCTTCAAAAGTGGGAGCGGATGACGCGTCAAAGAAAGCTTCCGTGGAGGTTTGCCTTCCCCAAGTGTTATGAATTTCATCCCAGGGAGTAAGGGCTTCGATGAACTTGGAACCATTGTCTGGGAAGGCGGATTCGATTTGCAACTGATTCTGCCCGTTAGGCCCCGGAATGATCGTTCCCAATGCCGCAATCTTTAGCTTGGGCCAGTCCAGGGTGAAGTTCTTGAAGACGACTCGGGTGATGCCATTCATGTTGATGCCAAACTCGGGCTTGTTGAAATTGAGGGTCGAGCTCTGGCCGTCGATGGTCATGTCCGTCAAATTGTTAATCGTCCAGTGAGCATTCGCGTTGATGCCTTGAAAATCGTAGACACCTTTCGGAATTTTCAGTGTTCCGGCTCCGACCGCCGTTGCATTCGCGACCGCGAGTGGAAAATAGGTGTCCGGGAGCTCTCCGGAATTGATCGGACGCATGGTGTAAACGGTGTTTGACACCGGCGCCGGCGCTTTGATCGTCACGCTGATGAGTTGTCCGGTGACGGAGGTAAACGTCTCCACGCGGTCTGCCGCAGAGGTTGCGACGCCCGCGGAAGTTGGGATCCTTGCCAAATAGGACTGCGCGATAGCGAACAGTCCTTTGCGCCCCTCGCTGCGGCCGAACTGCATGTAATGACGAAGCGCGTCGACAAAACCAGTGCTGCCGAAGGCCTTGGCCAAGTCCGGATACTGTTCCAAGTATTCACTCGGAGAAAAAATGTTCGATCCTTTTTCCCCTTTTGGCAGTCCGGTCTGCAGCCAAAAAGTAATCGCGGCATCAGGGGATGCGAAATGCCGCTCAGGATGATGGCTCGTGTAGTAAGCGGGGTCGAAGACCTGCGGCGCCAGCGAGAAAATTCCGATGCGTCCCTGGTTGAAACCGGCGAGAGCATAGTCATCAATGGCCGCGAGGCTGTTGCGCGGGCCAAATAGCAGCGTTTTGTCAAAATTCAGAAATAGATAGTCCAGCGCATAGAAACGTGGATGGGCGTGGAGGTTCTCGGCAATGCCGTGCTCGATCCAGTTGATTTCCGCATCGGTATCGGATAAGGCCGCGAGGTTTTTATTTACTTCCTTGTAGAACTTCACGTTGAAGACATTTGGTGTCAGAGCCAGAACTCCCGCGCGACCCTCCCTGTGCCCGTTGGTCACGTAGTGTTCAAGAGCCGCGGGGAAGTTCGTAGCGCCGAATGCGGCCTGCAGGTCCGGAAAAAAGGCGAGATACTGCCTGGTCCAGAAAAGCGGGTGTGCTCTGCGTCCTTCGACGATGCCACGGTTGAGCCAGTTGGTTTTGGCTTCCGTATCACTCAACTGTGCGAGATCCGGGTTGACAAGTTTGTAGTAGGAAACTTCGAAAACGAGCGGGCTAAATGCCACCTGGGGGTCTACGGCCAATGCGGACGAAGACTGACCTGCTGACAAACCGGCACCGAAGGTACCAGTGAGCACGAGACAAATGTAGGTCAACGCAATAAATCTGATGGTCTGATTTCGAAATGTGTTTGCCACCCAGCCCTCCGGCCTGATGTTCGTAACAATCTGTGGAACGGATCTCCCCTATAGACAGCAACTTCCGTCAAGGAGCGTGCCTTAGAGTTCCTAGACCAGGCTGAGCAGGAAAAAATTCCCGTCGACAAACAAAAAAGATGAATCTCGCAGAAATATCTCGCCGCCCCGGCAAAAATGGAACAATTGCGCTCGCCCGCGACTCAGAACAAGTTGGAACAGCGCAACTCTTTCTGGGAGCCGAGGTTTGAGAAACTGCACGAGCGCATTTCGTTTCTTTCGCGCTCAAACAATCGTCCAAACTGCGAGCGAGCATGATTACTTCAGCGCCACGGAATAATAGTAAGGTAGGGGTGACCGGGAGGTTTCTCGCCATCGTTGTCTCGCATCAACCTTCGCTGATTCGTGCTCGGTGGCATGGCACCCAGTAAAAGGAGCGACCATATGGCGTCGGTCTGATTGTGATCGTCGGGCTAATATTGCAGAAGTGCAGCAAGTCGCGTAGTATGAATGCGCGGGGTGGAGCAGCCTGGTAGCTCGTCGGGCTCATAACCCGGAGGTCGTTGGTTCAAATCCAACCCCCGCAACCATTCCAAGTATTTCGATTACAAAGGGTTGCTGCTCCACGGCAACCCTTTCTTTTTTTCGGCGGGAAACCGAATGTAGCGGAAACTGTAGAGACTCCCATCCTGTTCAGTTATCGGTGGCGTCTCAGTTTGAAGTGTTGAACAAGTAGAGCGCAATATAGAAAATGCCGCCCAGATAAAACAGGGCGACATCCCACCAAAACCGCTTGGGTTCTTCGGCACGGGACACCCTACGGCCGAAGAGTTCTAGGGATTCTCCGGCGAGCGTGAAGACCACCGCGATGACCAACAAGATGATACCAACAAGCAGGTTTCTATGTTGCCGGTCAATCAGGTATGAATAGTGGTCCATTTCCCGCCTCGCCTTTGCGTCCATCCTCTCAGGAATATAGGCGCCGGTTCAACGCAATTTCAAAGTGAGACACTACCCAGCAATCTCGCGCGGCGTTCGATGACGGCGTGCCATAATCACGACATGTGTTCTTCGATTCTCGTGGGTGTCTTGAGCAGTCTTGTTGCAGCCGCCGTTTTTTGGTTTCTTTCAGCCCTAGCAGCGGAACGTATCCGAAGGTCTAGGGCAAAACCATTCATCGGAAGGTACAGAATGTTCACGTCGGACGGTTCGACGCCAACGCTTGGCACAGTCAGGATAGAACGAAAAAACTGGATAGAGAATCTACTGAGTTCTGCGCCAATTTTGACGGTATTTGCAGAGCACGGGGGTGGGAAAGCTCCGGGCACAGAGGACTGGACCGCGACTGTCGAGGTGCTCGGACTCTCAAAGACCGCCAGCGGTTATTATTCCTATCCTAACCGTGAGGGTGGTGCTTTGCGATTTACGCTGTCTGAAGGTGCCGCTGAGATTACCGAGTACGGCATCCCATTTGACCGCCAATCTCAACCGTTTGTATTGGTTCTAAAGCGCGAGATGAAATCTCACTGAGCAGCTTGGCCGATGGACACAACTCGCTTCTGCTCTGCGACGTGATACTGCTCGACTTTCTTCATCGCGTCCCGCAGTTCGCCTTCGTTGACGATGTTGTACCTGTCGAATATCGATCGCGTGCGATGACCAGAAATCGACATCGAAACTTTCTCGCCGACGCCAGAACGAATAAAATTCCGGACCGCTGTTCGTCGCAGGTCGTGAAATAGGCGAGTCACTTTTGAATTTTTGCAAGCGGTCTTCCAGCTACGGCGAAACTCGCCGACTTGCTTGCCTTTTCTGTGAAATACCCATTGCGCCATCACCACACCCCCGCCCTTTTGCTTTACAGCGCGGGACTTTTTGCGACGTTCGATCAATTCTGATAATTCGCCAGCAAGAACAATGGAACGCGCTTCTCCGTTCTTTGCGTTTTCGGAGCGCAGTCGCACGATGTCTTCTTCAATATCGTTCCAGGTCAAGCTCGCGATTTCGCTTTTACGCCACCCGCTCAAATATGCAAACAAAGTGTAATCTTGTAAGTTCGCCGGTAGGTGAGGGAGTAGCGCGCGGAATTCTGCATCGGAGAAAAATCCTTTTCTAGCGTTGTCCTTCTCAGAGAGCCGCTGAATCTTAGGTGCTGGCATCTCCGCCAATCGATACGCCTGGCCGACGAATTGCAACGTCCGGTTAATCGTGGCGTTCGCGTGCTTCTTCGCGAGCCGCTTCGCGATGTAATTGTTGACGTCTTCACTGGTCAGATCCTTCGCGCGCCGTTTTCCAAAACCCTCTCGGGCTCGCGCAATGTGACTGTCATTCTTCGGATCGCTTTTCCCGCGTAGTTTGTAATTCTCGACTAAGCGGTCAAGCAGATCGCCGATGGTGAGGTCTTTTTTCGGTTCCTCCAAGCCGACTTCGCCACGGGCAAGTTGTGTCCATGCGCCACGCTCAATATCTCGCGCATCGTTCTTGTTGGAGACCTTCGTACTGCGTTGCACTCTGACTCCGTTAAAAATGAACGAATACCAGTAAACATCGCCTCGCTTGTAGACCGACATTTATTTGCCTCCTTTAGATTTGATTTTGCCGAGTTCAATGCGGGCCCACACTGCTGTGATCTTCTTATTCTTGCGACTGGCTCGCTTCGAGATCCACTCCCAGCGGTTTAATTCTCGGCGTTTTTCCGGAGACAGTTCGCGCCAGTCTGCATCAGCTTGTTCCAGAACTTTGATTCTTGCCCGTCGCGATCGCGTAATCGCTAGGTCTTTACATTTTCGTGAGCAAAACTGATCGCTTGATTTCTGACGCTCGAAACCCTTTCCGCATCCGCCGCAGATTACCCACTGGCGTTGGGAAAATTCCTTGTCGATCCGCACGGTAACGCCTAACAGTTCCAGCGGATCCTCGGCGTGAACGGTCACAGATGCCTTGCCGTTTACGTCCCAATGCAGCATCGCCGAAACGTTGGGGGCGCTTCCCGCGCCTATTAAGGAGGCCAGCAGAATGCGAGGGTCAAATCTGTGTGGAGCAGCCAGCGCCCGGTTGAATCTCTGGTCGATCGGACCATCTCTTTTTTCGTCGAAATACTCACGAGCCGAAACAACTAAATCGCGGTACTCCTCCCGGCTCTGGCTCATCAACCACTTCAATACATCGCGGAAATGTTCAAACCGATTGATTATTGGCCCGGAGACGAATTCCGGCCGCCACTCGTCTTCATTAGCGTTTTCAGGATTCGCCAGGGCGATTTGAGCCCAATTTTCAGGATTAGAGAGCGCGAGCTGAGACTTATCTTCCGGAGTTGTCAACGCGCCTTTAGGCCACCGCTTTAGTTGGTTCGGATCGTAAGGACGTAATCGCGGAATGTAGCCACAGTCAGCCAACCAAGCTGCAACAGCATTTTTACTCTTGAAGTCGAGATCGAAAAGACGGGAACGAAGTCCACGCCAGTCACGTGCTTTCCTTTCGACGCGATTTGTCCGATGAGCGATACCTTTCATGTCGAGGGCGAAAAGGCAATCTGGATCCAGAACCGTAACCGTCACAGTTGGGATCGTCAGAAGTTGTACGCCGCGTGTACGCTCAGTCATATTGCAATGGGCGTACGTTACTTGATACACCGGGATGTGTCAAGGAATTTAGGAGGCATGCAATGCCACGAGCACGGCAGTTCGAAGCTAAGAACGACGAAATGATCAGCGTCCGGGAAGCCGCAGCACTGTTGCGTTTGAGTGAGATTTCCATTCGCAGGTTTTTGACACAGGGACGGTTGCGCAGGTTTAAGGCAGGATCGAGAACCTTACTCAGCAGATCGGATGGCTTGGGGATGGTGAAAAACAACTAACTTTCTGAAGATTCCTTGTTTGCTACCTGTTGGATTTAGGAGGCGTGATGTAATCTGGCGTTCTGTTTGATTTTTTTTTGGTCCATCGAATGTGCACCCTTGAAATGTCCACGCTGCCGGGTGAGATGCCTAAGATATAGCGGCAGCATCCTGATTAGAAGCACTTCTACGTCGTGTGCCAGCGTCTTGTCCTTTATGACATACCAACTGAAATGGTCCCACGAATCTCTCCGACGCTTATCCTTGACCGCGTCGCGACGCTTGCCCGCGATTCGCTGCCAGCCAGATAGACTGCCAAGCGTCGCGAGCGGAGGACGTTTTCGCAGCACTTGCGCCGACATTTACGCATTGGTACGCTGTGCCCCTATGGATGCGAAAGCAATTCGTTACGGGATAATTCTTATTCAGGTTTTGCTGTTTTCTACCTTCGTCGCGCTCAAATCTTCTCGCATTGTTAATGCAGGCGAAGAACAGGCACTCATCGTCGCAATCCGCCTTCGTTCAGGAGACATGGGTGATACCCACGAACGGAAGCGTATTCTAGCTTTGGAGCACGAGCTTTCTGCTGCCGTCAAAGAATCGGGAGCCGGGGAGTTCGATGGCGATGAGTTTGGAAAGGGAGTCTGCAACATTTACCTGTATGGCCCGAGCGCGGAGCGGCTATATTCGGTGACGCGACCGATTCTAAAGACTTTCCATCCTCCGACAGGTTCATACCTCATCAAGCGGTATGGTAAGCCGGGCTCAAAACAGGAGCGGGTCTCAATAGCTGGTGAGGAGGATCCCCATAAATAGCCATTGGGCGGAAACTTTTTGTCACTCGGAAATCGTGATGCCTGATTAACGCTGACTGGACAAGTTAAGTTTTTCTTCAATGTCCGGCTATCCCCGTTGGTCTGGAACAGGTTCTCCAGCGGACAAAAATCCAATTTCCAAAATCCTGCGGGATAAATTCATTTGGTAGAAACACGCGCCCCCTCTCTGCAAACCCCCCCGCCCCTCTGACTGAAAATTATTTTCACGCTGCCTTCTAGGACCCATTTCAGAGGTGGAGTTCAGTTAACTTCACCGTAGTCATTTGTGATTTAATCTCCACCATGAAGCCATTCGGTGACTCATATTCCTAACCACTTTTGGACAGGAATAATAGTAATTCTCGTACTGTCATATGCATTTCTGCGGAATACACAGTACGCGGACACGCCTCGTACATTTTTGATTAAATTCTTGGTCTTAGCTGGAGGGCTCGCTTTCATTTATGTTTTATCGCGGCTGGTGCATTCGCTTCGATGATGGACCTATAGGGGAAAACTCGGCTGGTACCCGGGGTTCAGGCCCTTATGGTATGTAAGATGTCCGGTAATCAGGAGTTTGGCCTTGTCCTACGATGTGGCTCGCCTAAAGATACTTCTCTCAGCTAGAATCGCGCGCGCAATTATACGGTTAATTGCGTTCTTACTCTTGGCCCAATCATGTTTGGCCCAGACGAACGATTCGGCAACGACGTCCACTCCTGCGAATGACATTTTTGCGCTCACTGTTCAAGCAAACCAAGGAAACGTCGATGCACAACTCAAGATTGCAGATGCATACTTGCGCGGCGCTGGAGTAACGCAAAACGATAAGGAGGGATTTCGGTGGTTCCTCGCGGCTGCGGAAAAAGGCAACGCGGAAGCACAGTATGCCGTGGGTTCTCTTTACTCGATTGGCAGAGGCATAAGCCGAGACGATGTTGAAGCAACTAAGTGGTTCGTGAAATCGGCCGAAAATGGAAATGCCAAGGCGCAGTACAACATGGGAGTCCGATATGCTTACGGTCGAGGCGTTCCAAAAGATGACCGACAAGCGGCTTCTTGGTTCCGAAAATCTGCGGAACAAGGATTGGCGGTTGGACAGGCGGGTCTCGCGGCTGGATACGCACTTGGATTAGGTATCCCGCAGGACAAGGCAGAAGCTCTCAAGTGGTACACAAAGGTGGCTGAGCAAGGTCTAGCTGACGCACAGCTACAGGTTGGCCTCATCTTTTCCAATGGCAATGGGGTTTCGGTGAATTATCAGCAGGCGCTGTTCTGGTTCCAAAAAGCGGCAGCGCAAAAGAATGCCGACGCAGAGTTTAATCTCGGACTCATGTATGAACACGGTCAAGGAATGCCTATCGACTTTTCTAAGGCCGCTGAGTATTACGAACTCGGAGCGACACACGGGTCAGCATATGCCCTGAGCAATTTGGGCGGTCTCTATCAACATGGAACAGGAGTGCCGCAGGACCTGCAGAAGGCCACGAAACTCTATACGATGGCTGCGGAAAAAGGCAGCTTTCCTGCGCAGCGATACCTCGCTGGCGCTTACCTGACGGGCAATGGAGTTCAGAAAGATGCAGCGCAAGCCGCAAAATGGATGCAGCTTGCGGCGGAGCACGGCGACGCTGAGACGGAATGCAACCTTGCCATCTTGTATCAGACCGGAACAGGCTTGCCGCAAAGTTACCAAGATGCGCTCGCGTGGTTTCAAAAGGCGGCGGAACAAGGTTATGTAACTGCCCAGCACAATCTCGGCGCGCTCTATGGTAATGGGCAAGGAACAACAAAGAACCTTGTGGAAGCTTACAAGTGGCTTTGGTTGGCCGAACAAGGCGGTTACAAGGACACGCAACATGCTCTTGAATTGCTCAAGGCCCAGATGACGTCGGAACAAATTACCGACGCGCAACGATTGGCCGACGCTTGGAATACAGGGCACTCTCATCCGAAATCGAAATAATTCCTGTTTGAAACCGAACTTAGTGCCAACACAAAAGCGGAAGTTCCACAGGGTGCTCGTCTATTGATGAAAGGGAGTGCTAGGATTTCGCCCGGGGGTACCGCAGTGATGGTCTCAATACGAAAACGCACATTTGTCTCATGGCTTTTAGCGATGGCGGGGTCGCTCGTCTTTATTTCTCGGCTCGCTACTGCTCTTCAGTCCTTCCCCGAGGATTCCGCGCGATTCGCAGCAGCTGGGCAGAATGAATCAGTCCGAGCAGAATTGGCCCGACTGCAAAAACAGACGGGACTCACACTAGCCGCTTATTCGTTCGGTCTTCAAGTCATCTCGTTTGAGAATCGCCGAAAATATGACGGGAAAAGCCTTGTTCCCATGGAAGACGGACCCGGGACGATGTCCCCTGATGGAACCAAAATCGCGCTCGAAGTTGTGCGCTGGGAAGGGGCGGTCCGTGCGGCCTCTTTGGGAGTCGTCCGATGGGACGGCAGTGACCTACAACAATACCCGGGGATTCAGACCCTGAACACTTGTTGGTCACATGACCAGTCGAAGATAGCAATGACCGCGTTTAGCAAGGCGAACACAACACTGGGAATTTTTGAGGTGGCCTCAAAACAATTGCACACGTTTGAACCTCAAAGCGAAATTGACCCGAAATCGCACTTTACTTCACAGTGCTGGTCGCGGGATGACGCTCAATTAGTCTACGAAACCGAAGGGAATGTGAAGGTCTATGAAATAGGGAACCGGAAGTGGCGGATACTTGCTAAAGGAACCCAACCAACGTGGTCGCCAGACGGTGATTGGATAGCCTATCGAGACGGTGCAACTTATTTCGCTATTCGCCCGTCTGGCGAAGATAAGAAGACCCTATTTAACAAGACGCGGGCAGTGTCGGGTTTGTATTGGTCCCCGGACTCTCGTTTTGTTGCATATATACATCAGGACTTCATTGGTCTCGATACCGAGTTCTACCACCTTATGGTAAGACGACTGCAGGACAACTCGGAGGATTGGGTGGCGAACGGTGTACTTTGCTGCATTAACTATCAATGGGTAAAAAACGCGCAACTAGTCAGGCATGTCGAGTCTGAACTTCCATCACACTAGACACGCAATGCCAGCCGGGTAGATAAATGCGCCGAAGCTATCCGACGCAACATAAATGGCGCCGCTTTCGGTTTTCCGTGGTCAATGCCTGATTAACGCTGCGCAAATCGGACATCTCGTTGTCTTAAATCCACGTGATTTTGGAAGTAATCTCCAGCTAGAATTGAATTCAACCCACGACCAACAGGATGTTTGCATGAGCGCATCCGACCGGACAGTTCAGATTAGCCTTTTCGCTTGGTTGGCTGTAATCGTCACACTCCTGTTACCAGGATGTAATTTCAGCTCGCAATCCATTCAGCCCTTTGTATCGAGTTGCAGAACTGATAGTGAGATTTCTGCAAAGGACCTTGCGTCAGTAGACAAAGCGGCAATCGACTTTGTGCAAACTGCGCTGGGGCCGAATCCTGAAGCAGCCTATTTGAATTTCACGGCCGAGGCGAAGAAAAATGTCAGCTCCGACAAATTCGTGTCGGTGTTTAAACAGGGCATTCAGCCAATGGGCCCATTCAAGAATTTGCGTGTCGCACGTACATACCTTGCGCAGGTGACGGGTGGCGCCCGAGAACAACGGGTGGTATGTGGAAACCTATCGAGTCCAGAGACTTGGGTTGCGGTCAATGCCAGGCCTGGCCCAGCGCAGGCCCACGTTATTGTAGAGGCTCAAACACTAAACAACACCTGGGGGTTTGTTCTATGGTTGCTGCCCGAGGAAGGAAATTGGCACGTTCAGTACAGCCAGGCGATGGCCACGGCGATGGTGGGAAAGACCGCTGAAGACTTGCAACGGATGGCCGAGTCAGAGATGCACGAAAATCACAACTTCGATGCATACATTCTTTACACGACCGCATTGCAGTTAGCGGCTCGAGGTCCCTTTTTACAACTCGGAATTCAGCCAGAAATTCAAAAGGCCTTGGAGAATTTGAAACCACCTCCGGTCCTCCAAGGCCAACTGCCATTTGATTGGAAGTTTGGCCAAGCATCTTTCAGGGTTCTAAATATTGGTCCCATCGGTGTGAGTCAGAAAATTTACCTTCAGATTGACCAAGAGATTGAGCCATGGGCAGATGACAAAGATGCAGACAAGAAAAATCATGAACTCATCTCTGCATTTTCCAATTCTTACCCAGAATACAAGCACGCTTTTGCAGGCTTAATTGTGAGAGCGCACGAGCGTGGTGGAAACCGACTATTCGGCACAGTTTCCGAAACTGATGCCGTCACGAAGTAGCCAAGATATTCGACGGAGCCTTTCACAAGTCCTGCAAACCGGACAAATAAAGTGCTACTTCAGAGATGTCCGGTTATCCGACTCGTCTTTTTTGAGCGCGACGGCGCAGTTGGAACAAAATGGCGATAACTATCAGACCGACGAAGCCCAGGGTCCCCGCCTCAAGTTTCTCAATAGCGACGCCCGCTCCATAACCTTCCCAGTCATCCCGTGGAATCCGGACTTTAAGGATTGGGCCAGCTGAATCTAGCTGAGGCGTTCCTTCATTCACTCGCAACGTCAACGTGTAATGATGACCCACGCGTCCCGGGAAGTTCCCCAATATTTGCTCGAATGTGCCCCACCAATTCTGCCAAGGCTTCTCGAGCGAAGTCCCATCCGCAACGACGCTGTCGCCATCTACTATTTGCCAAGTCATGTCGGTCTTGCTTGGTTGTACTTTTAGCCGACTTTGCTCGATGTCAATTGCCAACTCAAAATTCCGGTCGAGTTTCGTCGTTATCAGGAAAGTTTTTACGGACCCCGCCGCGAAAGACACGGGAGTAATCAACGGCTCAGTATAGCTATCGCCCTGAGAAAGAGACGCACGGGCATACATGAAAGCCGAGGCAGCCAAAATCACCACTCCAACGCCGTACCCCAGGCTTGTCAACCGCATGCTATGACTCCGAGTGAAGTCGGAACTGTTTCGCAGGAATCTTCCCACATGGCTGCCGCAGGGACTAATCTAATCGGGGGTTAGTGTCACGAGCCGTAAACCGATAACCACTTACCATTCTCCTCTGTCACAATGCTTCGCATCGCACTCTCAATAA
>JABDEK010000040.1 GCA_013287135.1 Acidobacteriota bacterium
ACAGGGGACGCTGTAGCGGTATAAGAAAGCTTACCGTAAAACTGACGGCTCAAATAGCTAATTTTTGGTAATACACCGACGAAACGGCAAACCTAGTTCTTTTTTCGATCAAGCTCGGACCAGCGCTGATACAGATTATCGACAGTTTTCTGCGCGGCTTCCATTTCGGCGAAAGCGGTTTGCAGACGGGACGCGTCGCTGGCAATTTCTCTATCTTCCAGCGCGGTGCGGCAGGCGAGAAGAGTCTGTTCGGCTTTGGCGATTTGCTTTTCGATGGAGGCTAGCTCGCGGGATTCGGTGTGGGTCAGTTTCGTGTTTGGGAGCACCGATGGAATTTCGGTTTTGGCCGGCGAGCGCTTGGTTTCGGTTTTCTGTTCTGCGATGAATGCGGCATTTTGCGCGATTTGCCAGGCGTCCCATTGCGAATAGTCGGCGAAGCGTTCTGCGTTACCTAGACCATCCAAGCCAAAGACCACGGTGGAAACGCGGTCGAGCATGTAGCGGTCGTGCGTGATCAGCACGAGAGCGCCGCGATACTCGAGGAGATTTTCTTCGAGGATCTCGAGTGTGGGGATGTCGAGATCGTTCGTGGGCTCGTCCAGGAGCAGTACGTCTGCGGGCTGCAGCATAAGCTGAGCGACCAGGACGCGGGCGCGTTCGCCACCGGAGAGGCGGCCGACGGGGCGGTTTAAGTCTTCAGCGCTAAAAAGAAATCTGGCGGCCCAGGAAGCTACGTGAGTTACGCGGTCTTGATAGATGACGGAGTCACTATCGGGCGCGAGGGCGCGACGCAGGGTGAGATTAGGATCGAGTTCGCGATTCTGATCGAAGTAAACGATACGCAAGGAGTCGGCTTTGCGCGCTGTGCCTGATGAAGGATCAAATTCTCCGCGAAGCAAACGCAGCAGTGTGGTTTTGCCGCTGCCGTTAGGACCGACCAAACCGATGCGCATGCCGGAAGTGACGATGAAATCAATATCTCTGAAAAGCGTACGGCCGCCGACGGAATAGCTGACTTCGTCGAGGACGACGAGTTGTTTTGTTTGTCGATTCGAAGCGGAGAAATCGATTTTTGCAGTGGGAGTGCGGGTTCTGGCGTTGAGGTCGGCTAACTCACCGATCATTTTGTGCGCTTTGTCGATGCGCGATTTCGATTTAGTGGTGCGTGCCTTGGGACCGCGGCGCAACCATTCAATTTCGGTGTGAACGCGGTTCTCAAGAGCTTCCTGACGATTTCCCTGAGCGTGCAAATAGGCTTCTTTCGCCTCCAGGAAATGGCTGTAGGTTCCTTTGACGCGAAGGAATCCTTCCCGGTAAACGCGATCGAGTTCGACCATATCGTTCGCGACGTTTTCGAGAAAGTAGCGGTCGTGGCTGACTACCACGCAGGCGAAGGCGGGGCGTTCCAGCAACTCTTCCAGCCATTTTATTCCGGCAAGATCGAGGTGGTTGGTAGGCTCGTCGAGCAGAAGGATGTCGGGATCCTGCACCAAACCTTCGACGACGGCGAGTCGTTTGCGCCAACCCCCGGACAAAGCTGCGGCGTGCGTTTCGAAATCAATGAAACCAGCGCGGCTGAGGGCTTCTTCCGCGCGAAATGAAAGATCTTGTTCAGATACACCCGAACGTTGCAAAGCGGATTCGATCACGGACCTGCAGGTGGACTCTGGCGGAAATTGGGAAATTTGTTCGACAAAGCTAAGTTTGGCGCCTTTGCGAATGGCAACTTCACCCTTGTCGGGCTTCACACGGCCCACGAGGATTTCGAGCAATGTGGACTTTCCCGAACCGTTGGGCCCGATGAGGCCGATGCGCTCGCCTTCCGCGACAGTGAAGGAGATATCTTCGAAGAGCGGGGCGAGGCCGTAACGTTTCGACAATTTTTGAGCGTTGATGATGGGAGGCAAAAGTTTGAGTCTTCCCCGGTGAATAGTTTAACCTTTAGGATACCAGCAGAATCGTTTGCCGACAGAATCATCCGCGAAATCTGGAAAACCCATGGCCGAGAAAATAATTCACAAATTTGATGTTTTGGTCCTGGGCGGTGGCGCTGCGGGGCTGATGTGCGCCATCGAAGCAGGTAAGCGCGGGCGCAAGGTTGCGATTCTGGAGCGAAATGAGCGGACGGCTAAGAAGATTCTGATTTCCGGGGGAGGACGCTGCAATTTTACAAATCTTTATTGCCAGCCCGAGAACTTCATCTGCAACAACCCGCATTTTCAGAAATCGGCGCTGGCTCGTTATACTCCGACGGATTTTCTATCTCTATTGGAAGCTCACCGTATTCCATATCACGAGAAAACGCTGGGGCAACTTTTCTGCGACCGGTCGGCGCGTGAGGTGACCAGTGTGCTGGACACTGAATGCAACGCTGTGGGAGCGAGGATTTTTCTAAATTCGAAGATCCGGGAAATCAAACGCACTGATTTGTTCGAGGTGACCACCGAGGATGCCGAATTTCGTGCATCTGTTTTGGTGGTTGCTACGGGGGGACTTTCGATTCCGAAAATGGGGGCGACTGCGTTTGGTTATGACTTGGCTCGGCAGTTTGGATTGAAGATCGTGAAACCGTGGCCTGCTCTTGTGCCGCTGATTTTTGGCGCGAAGGACCAAGAACGATATTGCGAGCTGCCTGGTGTGTCGGCTGAAGTGGTGGTTTCCACAAACGGGCAATCGTTCCGCGAGAAGATGTTGATTACACATCGAGGTTTGAGCGGGCCGGCGATTTTGCAAATTTCGTCCTACTGGGAAAAAGGCCGGAAGATTAAGATTGATCTTGCGCCGGGGCGCGATGTGTTTGCGCGCATGCGAGAATCTGAAGTGCGCAGCGTGAGTGCAGGGCGAGCTGCGCTGCAAGGGATTCTGCCAAAGCGTTTTGCTACTCGATGGCTAGAACTGAACACGCCCGGAAACTGGAGCAAGCAAGCGTTGGCGCAAGCAGAGACGCAGATTCATGAATGGCCGATTTTGCCTGTGGATACGGAAGGCTACGGGAAGGCTGAAGTGACGGCGGGCGGAGTGGACACGGATGAATTGTCGAGCCGAACGATGGAAAGTAAGAAAGTGCCGGGACTATTTTTTATCGGAGAAGTTGTGGATGTTACCGGGCAGTTGGGCGGGCACAATTTTCAGTGGGCTTGGGCTTCGGGGGCGTCGGCGGGGAGAGCGTTGTGAACACCCGGCATCGCAGTGCAGACAGAATCTAAGATTCGCGTGGGGTTTTTCGGTGGGAATGAACGGAAAATCCTAGAAGCAGCAATACAGAGAAAAGCGAGATGGCGGAACCTGTCGTGCGATCTGGGGTGCGGCGGAAATGGACGTGCACGGAATGTTCACCTGCAGGTATCGAGAACGACATTTGGGCAGTTTCCGGGAGAGGATTGGCCTGCACAACTTTTTCATCTACGCGAATTTCCCATGCAGGATAATTAATTAGCTTCAGAGCTAAGGTGAACTGTTGATTTTTCCTCGCGGTGAACAGTTTTTCTTCAGTGGTCCACAGGGCGATATGTGCGCCTTCACCTTTTAT
Organism: Acidobacteriota bacterium; assembly: GCA_013287135.1. Lineage (GTDB taxonomy): Bacteria > Acidobacteriota > Terriglobia > Acidiferrales > UBA7541 > Palsa-295. The sequence continues at coordinate 3,530 of JABDEK010000040.1, forward strand.
TGGCGTGCGCGCTCCCGGTGCGGGAGTTACGGCTGATTCATTGAGGTTCGGCGAGTCGTCGTTGTCCGCGGAAGCAGGGGGTTGGCCGGGCAGTTGGTAACGGTCGCAGCCGAGGGGTTGGTATTCATCCGTGCCCTCATAGCCATGTTGAGATTGAATCGCAGCGATCAACGCGGGAATATCTTCGCTATCCCACCAAGCGTCTTTCACTAGCGCGGTTCCGAGCGCTCCAGTGCAGAGGAGAATCGCCGTCCAGCCCACCCACCGTTTGCGCGATGTTTGCAGCATTGCAGCTATAAAAAAAGCGAAGGCGACGTTGAGCGGGACGAGCCATCTCCACGGGAATTGCACGAACTGAAGTTTTGGCAGAAGTTGCCAGAGGAAAAGGCTCGCCGGGAACATCAGGAACGTGGACGCAGCAGCGAGGGCGAGCAGCATCCACCAAAGTTGAAGAAAATCTCCGCGCTGGCGGGCGACGAAAACTGCGGTGAGCGCGGTGATCAGGATGGTGCCGAGCGCAATGGCCGAAACTTTCCAGTTGAAAAGGACAAATTCAGGGTCATTGGAGTGCGTAAAGAGAAAATTCTGGGCCGGACGAAGATTTTCCGTGAGGGCTTGTGAGATTTGAACCCAGCGCTGTTCCCAGGCGGCGGGCAAAATATAAAATGCGGCTAACGCGAATCCGCCGGCCATTGCTGCGGCGCCGGCTAAAAGCGGCTTCCGGTCGCGACCAAGCGCGCAACCGACGACGAGAAGCAGCGCCAAAGAATACGTGGCGATGACGGCAGCGGGCGCGTTGGAGAGCCAGATGAGGCCGAAGGCTAAAGCGAGGGCGGGAACGCGATTCCAGCCGTCTCGCATTACGCGCAAAGCTCCCAGAACGAGCAAAGGGAAGAGCGCGCTGGCGAGAAGTTCGGCGAAATCGCTGCGGTAGTAAACGATTACGAGATGGTAGGGATTCACTGCGTACAGAATTCCGGCAGTTAGGGCTTGGGGAGTGGGAAGGTACTGGCGCGCCAGACGCCACGTTGTTAGCGCGGCGAGAACTAACGCTAGCCAAATGAAGGCTCCCGGAGCCATCTGCCAGGGAAGTATGGAACCGAGCGCCGCGCCGAGCATCCACGAAGCGGGAGGATAGAAAATGAAGCGCGGCTCACCGAAGCCCCAGTTTGCCCATTCGGCCCAGCGCGGGAATAAAATGCCTTCGTGCCATTGGCCGGCTACGTCCAGCCAACCGGCTAGGTGAAATTGGAAATCGTGGCCGGAGGCATTGCCGAGGAAGAACGTCGGCAGAACTACTGCTGTCGCCGCGAGGCTCGCGAAGAGGAAAGCTATACGCCACTTATTCTGGGTTGCGTTGGCCGCCGGCGATTCCCTGTGAACTTCTGTAAGATTTTTATGAATGTCGGAGAACTCGCGCACTGCAAGATGTCAGCTAAAGCCTTTTCGAAGTCCAATCAAATCGGCGCCAAGACTGACTGTCAACTACCGGACAATAGAGAATACAGAATCACGGACTCCTTGTCCCCTGAAGCCTCGTGGTAGCGGCGACCGCTTCCGTGGGAACAGCCTTTGCAAAACTCACAATTTTTTGACGGTGTCGAGGTAGCATTAGTCGATGAATGACCAAGCAAAAAATCGCAACGTTACTGCTGAAGAGCAGAGGCTACAGGCGAGCGAGACTCGTGAGATTCACTGGAAGCGCTGGGGGCCGTATCTTTCCGAGCGGCAATGGGGGACGGTTCGCGAGGACTATAGCGCGAATGGGGACGCCTGGGATTATCTGCCCTTCGATCACGCGCACGCACGGGCGTATCGCTGGGGCGAAGACGGGATCGGCGGAATTTGCGACCGGCACCAGCATATTTGTTTCGCTTTGGCACTGTGGAACCAAAAAGATCCGATTTTGAAGGAGCGGCTTTTCGGGCTGTCCAATCGGGAAGGGAATCACGGCGAAGACGTAAAGGAATATCATTTTTATCTGGATGCGACGCCTACCAGCTCTTATCTGAAATATTTATACAAGTATCCGCAAGCGCCATTTCCTTACGAACAACTCCGACGAGAAAACGCACAACGCAATCGGCATCAACCCGAGTACGAATTAGTGGATACGGGAGTTTTTTCTGAGAACAGGTATTTCGATGTTTTCGTGGAATATGCCAAGGCTTCGTCTGAAGACATTTTAGTTCGCATTACAGCGTGGAATCGGGGACCACACGCGGCGCCTTTGCATCTGCTGCCAACCCTGTGGTTTCGCAATCGCTGGGATTGGGGCGAAGGATTTGACAAGCCAAAAGTGTCGCGGCAACAGGGGCTGGAAGGCGCAGAATTGTTTGGGCTCGAGGAATTTCACTATGGCAAACGCTGGTTGATTGCGGAAGGTGCGCCTGAGCCACTCTTCACGGACAACGAAACGAACCAAGAGAAATTGTTTAATGAGAAAAACGAATCGCCTTATGTAAAGGATGCTTTCCATCGTTTTCTTATTCAGGGCCAGCGCGAGGCTGTGAATCCGGCCATGACTGGAACGAAAGCGGCGGCGCATTACCCCGGTGAAATCGCGGCCGGGCAGAGCGTTACCATTCGGCTTCGATTCCTGGACCAGAATCCTAGCGATGGCCGCAAGTCGGGAAAAGATTTTTTCGGGCCTGCGTTCGATCAGGTCTTTCAACAGAGATTGCAAGAGGCGGACGACTTTTACAAAGTACGAGCGGGGCATTGTGCCAGCGATGACGCTCACAAAGTCCAGCGCCAGGCTTTCGCGGGGTTACTATGGGGGAAACAGTCTTATCACTATGACGTTCGCCGCTGGCTTGCCGGCGACCCTGCGCAACCACCTCCTCCGCCGGAGCGCTCAAACGGACGGAACCACGAGTGGACGCACCTTTACAATTCCGACGTTATATCCATGCCGGACAAATGGGAGTACCCGTGGTATGCGGCGTGGGATTTGGCTTTCCATTGCGTGGCGATGGCGCTGATCGATCCGGACTTCGCGAAAGAACAACTCGTGCTGTTCATGCGCGAGTGGTACATGAGCCCGAGCGGGCAATTGCCGGCCTACGAATGGAACTTCTCGGACGTAAATCCACCGGTGCATGCCTGGGCGGCTTGGCGCGTTTATAAAATAGCTGGGCGCATACATGGAAAAGAAGACCGCAAGTTCTTAGTGCGGATGTTCCACAAACTCCTGCTCAATTTCACCTGGTGGGTTAACCGCAAGGATCCAGAGGGCAAGAATGTTTTCGAAGGCGGGTTCCTAGGGCTCGATAACATTGGGGTGTTTGACCGCTCGCAACCGCTGGGCCCCGGGAATTTCATCGAGCAATCCGATGGAACGAGCTGGATGGCGATGTATTGCCTGAACATGCTCGCGATGGCCATGGAGCTGGCGCATCAGGACAACGCATATGAAGACATTGCGAGCAAATTTTTCGAACATTTTGTTTACATCTCTGAGGCCATGAACGACATAGGTGGCGAAGGTGTGGGCCTGTGGGATGAAAAGGACGGCTTCTACTACGACGTTTTGCATTTGGGGCAAGCAGCGCCGCTGCCGATGAAGGTGCGGTCGATGGTTGGGCTGATTCCACTTTTTGCGGTGGAAACCTTTGAGCCGGACGTTTTGGAGCGTTTGCCGAGTTTTCGAAAACGCATGCAGTGGTTTCTGGACCACAATCCGGAAGTTGGCAAACACGTGGATATGAGCCAGAAAACAGACAAAGGCAACCGGTTGCTGCTGACCATTGCCAACCGGAAAAAACTGGAGCGCATTTACCGCTACGTTTTCGACGAGAACGAATTTTTATCGCCGTATGGCATTCGAGCTCTCTCTAAATTTCATCTCGAGCATCCTTTTGTGCTTAACGTGGACGGGCATTCGAATTCGGTGGATTACGAGCCGGCGGAATCGACCAGCGATCTTTTTGGAGGAAATTCAAATTGGCGCGGGCCGGTGTGGTTTCCGTTGAATTTCCTGCTCATCGAAGCTCTGCAGCGTGTTCATTACTACTATGGCGATGGGTTTAAGGTGGAATTTCCCACGAATTCAGGGTGCCAGATGACGCTTTGGAATTCGGCGAGCGAAATATCGCGAAGGCTTGCGCATCTTTTTCTACGGCGAGACGGGCGGCGCGCGGTTTTCGGCGATTCTGCTCTTTTTCAGGAAGACCCCAATTGGCGGGATTTCATTCTCTTCTACGAGTATTTCCACGGAGATACCGGCGCGGGGTTGGGCGCCAGCCATCAGACTGGATGGACGGCGTTGGTGGCTAAGCTGCTGCAGCAGAGCGGAGAGTAAGCCCCGAGATTTTTGCTTCAACATGAGCGGATGGTTAAAGCTGTTTGGGATCTGCTTCCACCAGCTCGATCAGAACTTTGCTTCCTTCCGGCAGTGATGTGAGGAAAAAGTTGATGCGTGTCCCGCCGGCCCCGGCGCGCGTTCTTGGATAGACTGGGCTCAGGTCAAACCGCGAGCGTAGAATTTCCGTAGCGCGGTCCACGTTGCGAACATAAATTTCTATTTGTTGAATGCCTTCACCGAACCTGGATAGGAACTTGGCGATGGCGCCCTGGCCGCCGGGCTCCCTGGTGGTCAGGATGTCGAGTTCGATGTGATTTTCGAAGTGAAGCTCGAATTCGATGGCGTCTTGGTCGGGCGGGACGCTGGCGAGGGCCGGAGAATTATTTGCTTCACGGATTTTTTGGAAAGTTTCCAGTTGGACGGCAATTCCCACCACAGTGCTGGCCTGAGAAGATTCGGAAGCTCCCGTAGATCTCAAACTTATCGGCAGAACGAGCGAGCGAAATTCAGGGTCGGCGATCCATTTTTTCAAAAGGGGCGTACACAGATTGCCGCCTTCCATATAAAGGCGCATCGCGGAATCCAATCGCTTCTGCCGATCGGGATTTGCCAGCTGGCGAATCCAACCGGCGATTTGTGAGGCCTGGGTCACGTGGCCAAGCGCGAATTAAGGCGTGGCGTGCGGGGGCTGGACCGCATTTATATTCGAAAGCGCTACGTAGGTTGTTTTTCCCGGTGGCACCGTAATTTGAACATCCCAGCGCTGTCGCGCGTCACCGGCTTGCGCGTTGTTATCGAGTGTGCTGAGCCAATAGGTACCTGGTGCAATTCCGCGAAGCGAGCCTTGTCCTTGCAAATCGGTGTCAGTGCGAGCGACCAAGTATTTCGATTGGGCGAGCGCCATGGTGTGGCGACGGAGCTCGGCCGTATTGCTCGAATTTAGCCTGTCCCATTTGTGGCCTGGATTCACGTCTTCCAGCGACAAGTATATTCCTTCAGTGCTTTTGGGAAATTGAGTCAAGAATGCCTGGATAGCGTCGTGATACTCCTTTTTATGCTGGGCGTATTTCTCCGGATTCTTTTTCTGCTCTGCCGGAGTGAATTTCGGTTTCGGAAAGGGAACGGTCTGATCGGTGGACATTCTGTCCACATATGCCTTGTAAAATTCCGGAATGTTCATCACATCTTCCGGTTTGAGTTTCTTTATGAATTCATCGTTGGATAAATCGACGCAATGATTTTTCTTCATCCAAGCTTTTAGTTCCTTTGACACGTCCAGCTTAGCGATGAAAGCGTCCATGTCCACAAGAGGAAAGGTGATCGCAGTTTCTTTGCCAATTTCCTCGAAGCTCTTGCTCAACAGATAGAAGGTCATGCCGCGTACGGGCTCGTCGGAGCCCCCGGAAGGCGTGGCTTTGGCGATGAATTCAATCGCGCCGGTTTGCGGAGAGGCTTGTAGGCCCACGGTCAACATCGCGAAAAGCAGAAAAAGCGTAGCGCACATTTTTATTTTCATGATGTTCATCGTAACAGAATGGCAAGGGCGCGGGTGTGAGGTGGTCGTTAAGGTAAACGTCTGATAGGACACTAAGTCGTAGCGCTAGAACTTGCTGCCAACGGAAAGAACTCAATAGAGGTGGAATTGTACTTCGATATTCGTCCGTACTGCCGCAGGCTTCCCGTCGGGACCGACGGCAGGTTTGAAACGCCACGTTTTGACCGCGGCGACCGCATTTTCGTCGAGGCCCAGACCAAGACCTTTTACTACCGTAACGCTTGAAGCGCGTCCATCCGGAGTGACAATTATGGTCAAGGTAACTGTTCCCTGATATTTCGCTTTCACGGCCTCGTCAGAAAATTGTGCGTTCGGGCAGTAGAGACAAGCTGGATAGCCGTAGCCGCCAGTGCCTGCGTTAAATACGCCACCGCCGGTTCCGCCGCCTTCACCTGGGCCGACGCCGCCACCACTTCCACTTCCCACTCCAGTGCCATTTCCTGAGCCGATGCCGTTGCCGCTGCCCGGGCCGTTGGAATCATTCGTAACCTTGGACATGGGGTCGCCCCAGTTGGACATATTAGGGCTGGCGAGCTTCATGTCGGGCATTCCGATTACGGTGGGAGTGACGGCGAATTTCGGATTCTCTGGCGGCCTCACTTTGGGCGGAGCAATTTGAGTCAAACTAAATTTTGGCAGTTTACCCTTGCTGGCAGGGAGCAACTCGTGAGAACCGCCGCCACCGCCACCTCCGGCCTTCTTTGCTCCCGGCGGAAGCTTGGGAAGATAGGGTGAGCTAATGTCGAGCGGGGTCACCGTCATCGTTTTGGCTTGCGTGGTTGCAGGAGACATCAGGGCCGGCAACAGGGGCAAAACGAGGAGCACGATCACGACTACGTGAAAGGCGAGCGACAAAGCTTGCACGCGAGTGAATTGAGTGTTCTTGGACCAAATTTCCGGGACAGCAACCGGCGCGCTGGTCGTTTTCAGGGGGGGCAGTTTGGGCGGAGAAATCATGTCGCGCAAGTTCTGCCAAAACCCGCCAAAGCCGGTGTTCCAATTGACCAGCAAATCCGAATTTACCGCGCCGCGCGGAGCGGAGCGCCAGAATTCCTTTAGATTGTCACTAAAGCCCTCGCCAAAACCGGGGTTATTGAAAACATCAGGCTCGCCGCCTTTCAGCTTCGTGGGGCGCTCGGAGAGAAAGTCTTTTACGTTAGAAAAGAAGCCCCGAATGGCCGAACCACGAACTGGAGAGGGCAATCGACCGACACGGAGAGTTGGCTCGGTCGTCGAGCGACCGGCCTCGTCAAGTCTGGAAGTATAGTCTGCCATAGGTTGTGCCTAAGACTTGCCCCTTACGGCCCTGCTAATTGTTAGACGCTCCTCTGCGAAAAAGGATGTCTGGGGCCGGGCACGGCTGACACCGTTCTGAAATCATTGTAACATACAGGTCTCAACTGAGGCTCCGAGTTTCCCGGCCTGCGTCAGTAGAAAGGCATTTTCACCCCTATTCAGAATGGCGAAAACGCGCGACCTGAAGAGTACTCTTAATCTTCCAAAGACAGATTTTCCCATGAAGGCGAAGCTGCCCGAGCGGGAGCCGCAACAACTGGCGGCCTGGGACCAGATGCGTCTTTATTATCGCATTCAGGAGTCGCGCGCGGGGGCGCCGCTATTCGTGTTCCACGATGGCCCTCCCTACCCGACGGGCGAGATCCATCTGGGCACGGGTCTCAACAAGATTTTGAAAGACATGATCGTGAAGTCAAAGACCATGGCGGGGTTCCGTACGCCGTACGTTCCAGGCTGGGACTGCCACGGTCTGCCCATCGAGACGAAAGTCGAAAAGGAGCTTGGCGGCAAAACCGACAAAGTATCAGCGGCAGAGTTTCGGCGAATGTGCCGGGAGTTTGCGGCCGGTTACATCGATGCCCATCGGCGGGAATTCAAGCGGCTGGGCGTTTTTGGGCAGTGGGAGAAACCGTACCTCACGATGGATCCAAGTTATGAAGCGACCGTTGCCGACGCGTTCATCACATTTCTCGAGAAGGGATATGTGTATCGCGGGCTGAAGCCCGTTTATTGGTGCATTTATGACCGCACGGCGTTGGCCGAAGCGGAAGTGGAATATGAAGATCACGTGAGCCCATCGATCTGGGTGAAATTTCCCGTTGTTGCTGACGAGAAATCGAAAAAGGTTGGGATCGGCGATGCCCTGAGCGCTTTGGTTTGGACCACGACTCCCTGGACGCTGCCTGCAAACCGCGCGCTTGCTTTTCATCCGGACTATGAGTACGTGTTGGTGGAAACCGAGGCTGGGAAGTTGCTGCTCGCGGAAGAAAGGCTGAGGGATACGGAGTTATTAGCTGTTCTCGGGTTGGAATCTGGCAGCCCGTTCAGCAGGGTTGGAAAAGGACGCGAACTGGAGGGAGTGAAATTTCGGCATCCGTTCCTGGAAGAATTGGTCGTGCCGGGTGTGCTGGCGGACTATGTGACGTTGGAGCAAGGCAGCGGAATCGTGCACACCGCTCCAGGTCATGGAGCCGAAGACTTTGCGACCGGGCAGAAATATGGTCTGGAGGCGTACGCTCCTCTGGATAACGATGGGCGATTTGTGGAAGGGTTGCCGGCGTATAAAGGCAAAACTGTTTTCGAAGCGAATCCGGCTATTATTTCGCTGCTGAAAGACCGTCAGATGTTGGTGGCGGAGAAAAAGTTTCCGCACAGTTATCCGCATTGCTGGCGTTGCCACCAACCCGTTATTTTCCGCGCTACGGAGCAATGGTTCATACAACTCGATGACGGCAGCGCGACGGCGCCTCCGCCGAACGCGCCTGCGTTGCGCAGCACGGCGCTGGAAGAAATTAAAAAAGTGAAGTGGATTCCGGCGTGGGGACAAGAGCGTATCCACAACATGATTGAGGACCGGCCCGACTGGTGCATTTCGCGGCAGCGTTTTTGGGGAATACCGCTGGTGATTTTCTACTGCGACGGGTGCGGAAAGATACTGAAGGATTTTAAAGCCTTGCGGCAGGTGATTCCGCTTTTTGCGCGCGAAGGCGCGGACGCCTGGTACACGCATACTGCCGAAGAACTGCTGCCGCCCGGTACAAAATGCGATTCTTGCGGCGGCGCAAAATGGCGCAAAGAGAGCGACATTTTGGATGTGTGGTTCGAGTCGGGTACCAGTAATCTGGCCGTGCTGCAGAAAAGAGAAGGGAAACCGCGCGCGGATGTTTATCTAGAAGGGCCGGATCAATTTCGCGGATGGTTTCAGAGTTCGCTGATCGTGGCGATTGGCGTGGATGGCATACGTCCATACGATGAGGTTGTTACGCACGGCTGGACGCTGGATGAAAACGGCAGGCCGATGTCGAAATCGCTCGGCAACGCCATGGAACCGAAAGAAATCTGCGAAAAGTGGGGCGCAGACATGTTGCGCGCGTGGGTTTCTTCGCAGGATTACACCGCCGATGTGCGGCTCTCCGATGCGATGATGACGCAATTGGGCGAGGCCTATCGCAAGATCCGAAACACGTTCCGGTTTGCGCTTTCCAATCTTTTCGATTTCGATCCCGCGCGCGATTCGGTTGCAGACGCCGATCTTTGGGAAATCGATGCGTGGATGCTGAGGCGAACTGGAACACTGGCGCGCGAATGCCGTCAATGGTATGCGAATTTTGAATTTCATCGCGCGTATCATGCGCTGCACGATTTTTGCACGGTGGATTTAAGCGCGTTTTATTTCGATGTACTGAAAGACCGGCTTTACACTTTCGCACCGCACAGCCGTGGGCGTCGCTCGGCGCAAACCGCGATCTACCACATCGGCAGCGCAATCGTGCGGCTTATCGCGCCGACTCTCGTGTTTACTTCCGAAGAAGTATGGAAGCACCTGCCAGGCGCGGGCTCCAAAGTGGAGAGCGTGCACATGTCCGAGTTTCCTGTGGCCCAGAAGCTGGAGGCTGCCTTCGACAAATCTCGCGCGGCAGACTGGGAGCGTTTGCTCACGGTACGGCAAGAAGTGCTGAAGGCGCTGGAACCGGCGCGCGCAGCGAAGACCATCTCGGGCGCACTTGGAGCTCGCGTAACACTGGTGGCGACCGGCGGGCTGGTGGACCTACTACGAAAATACTCAGCGCAACTTCCGGCTCTTTTTATCGTCTCGCAAGTAGAAGTCACCGAGGGCCACATCGAGGGAGCGGCATTGGCGACGGGCCTGGAAGGACTACAAATTCGAATCGAACGTGCAAAAGGCGCGAAATGCGAGCGTTGCTGGAATTATTCCACGCATGTGGGTGAAAGCGCGGATTATCCTACGCTGTGCGAGCGCTGTGTTGCTGCGCTGGCCGAAATCGACCGGGATGCAGCGCTGGCGAGCGGGAGTGTGAAGGCTTGAGTTCTTCCGCGTCGCGTTCCGGTTGGTATGTTTTGGGATTTCTGTCGCTAGGCGCACTGCTGGCCGATCAATGCAGCAAATATGCCATTGAGAAGTTAACGCCGGCCGGAACGGTACGTGTGATCGTTCCAGGGTTGCTGAATTTGGTGCACACAAACAATCCGGGCGTGGCGTTTGGTTTATTCGCAGACTCCGGCACACCTTGGCTGGCGCCCCTGTTGATCGCATTTTCTGTCGGCGTTATAGCATTGCTCGCTTGGCTTCTGGCCACCGGACGTGCGGGTGGCAGGCTGGCGCAGTGCGGAATTGCCCTGATTTTGGGCGGAGCAGTGGGGAACGTGTTTGACCGGGTTCTGCGGCATAGCGTGACAGATTTCATTGACTTTTATCTTGGCAGCCACCACTGGTACACGTTCAACATTGCGGACGCAGCGATTGTGGCCGGCGCTGGACTTGTGATTCTGGAACTCTTTCGCGACTGGCGGCATCCGAGCCATGAGCAAGCCTAGATGCACCCGATCCTTTTTCATTTCGGCGCAATAAATATTTACACGTACGGCGTGCTAGTGGCCGCGGGCGTGTTGTTCGGCCTGTGGTACGCGCGCAAGCAAGCTCCTCGCGCTGGATTAGATCCCAACAAAATCTGGAACCTGGGCATCTACACGGTGTTGTCCGCTTTAATGCTGGCAAAAATCTGGCTTGTTTTAAGCGATTGGGATTATTACGTGGCGACTCCGCGGGATATTTTCAGCATTAGCACGTTTCAGTCCGGCGGAACCTTTTATGGCGGAATCGCCGGTGCAGTGTTGATGATGATTTTGTATTCGCATTTTCAGAAGATGCCGATACTGCCGGTGTTGGACACGTGCGTGGCTGGGTTGCCGCTAGGGCACGCGATTGGCCGGCTGGGATGTTTTGCCGCGGGATGCTGTTACGGAAAACCCACTACGGTTGCCTGGGGTGTGACGTTTACGAATCCGGCGGCCGCAGACCTGGCCGGAACTCCGCTGGGCGTTCATTTGCATCCGACGCAGCTTTATGAAGCGGCGGCTGAATTTCTGAATTTCCTCATTTTGGTGCGGGTCTCCAAGCGGCAAGGTTTTACCGGGCAGATCATCGGCACCTATCTGATTCTGTACGGAACCGAGCGGGGTATCATTGAGTTCTTTCGAGGCGATCCCGGGCGCACCATGATGTTTCACGATGCGGTTTCGCTGATGCAGTTGGTAAGTGTGGGCTTGATTTTTACCGGCGCATTCCTTTGGTGGCGCGGGATGAAGGATGCTCCGGGTCCTTCTGTTTCCGCGACAGGTACTACGGTCGCGCGCTAATGCGCCCCGTCTTGGTTTTTTATGCGCGGGCAATCCAACATGCATGAAGCTTTCGAGGCCGGCGAAGACCTTTCCGGAAACGATGCCTTTGAAGTTGGCGAGGAAACGGCGGGCCAACGGCTGGACCGTTTTCTGGCGGACCATATTGGCGATATTAGCCGGACGCACGTGCAAACTTTGATTGATGAGGGACGCGTGCTGGTGAATGGACTGGCGAAGAAGCCTTCCTACCGGCTGGAGGCCGGTGAAACGATTACGGTGGAGATTCCTGCTCCGCCATTGCCTGGTGTCCCAGCAGAAAATATTCGGCTTGATATTTTGTATGAGGACGAGGACGTCGCGGTGGTAAACAAACCTGCGGGGATGATCGTTCATCCGGGTGCGGGTGTTGATCCCGGAACTTTAGTAGCTGCGCTGTTGTATCGATTTGGCGACAAAGGCTTATCCACAGTGGGCGGGCCTCTCCGTTCGGGAATCGTGCATCGGATTGATAAAGGAACCTCTGGGGCGCTGTTGATTGCGCGGACGGACATGGCCCACTTGAAACTTGTCGAAGATTTTCGCGAGCGGCGCATTGAGAAAACCTATGTGGCGTTGCTGCATGGGAAGCTGAAAGGTGAATCCGGCAGAATCGAGTTGCCGATTGCGCGCGATCTTCGCCGACGATCGAGGATGACGGCGCGACGTCGTGAAGGCCGCCAGGCGCGCACCGACTGGCGAATGCGGTTGCGGCTTGGCAGCTTTTCTTTTATCGAAGCGGGCTTGCATACCGGTAGAACACACCAGATCCGCGTGCATTTTTCCGCGATGGGGTGCCCGGTAGTGGGCGATACGGTTTATGGAGCTCCGCGCCAGGAAAAGGTTGGAAACGAGACGCTGCCGGTGCTCGAGCGAAACTTCCTTCATGCGGCGCGGATTGCGTTTATGCATCCAAGGTCAGGAAAAAGAATGGAATGTCGGGCTCCGCTTCCGCCAGAGTTGGTGGCTTATATAGAGAGGTTCGGCCGAGCGACGAGTGCTGAGCTTGGCGCGATTGACGCTGCGCTGCGGGGGTTTCTATAATCACTGCAATGAAAATAACCAAAAGAACATTTGGCGCTTTTCTGCTGTGGGCCATCCTTTTCTCTGTTTCGATCACTTGCGCGCGGGCACAGCAGGCTAATCCTCCACCCGCTCCAGCGCGGCCCGCTTGGAGCGCTCCTGCTTCACAGGCTCCGGAAGCACAAAAGCCGACTCCGGCTGGGCAAAACCAAGAGGATGGCACGCAAGCGGGACAGAATAAGACGCCGGCCATCGTGTCGACGACCGGCTTGGTCCACCTGGTCGCCACGGTTACCGATCGCCGCCACAACTTTGTGACCGATCTGGAGCAGAGCGATTTCAAGATTCTGGAAGACAACACACCGCAGGATATCCGCTTCTTCGGGCGCGAAACTGATTTGCCTCTGCGCATAGCGGTGTTACTGGACACGTCCAACAGCATCCGGCCGCGCTTGCCGTTCGAACAAGACGCCGCCATAGATTTTCTGGATAGTGTGATTCGACGAAATAGGGATATGGCCTTTCTGATGACGTTCGATAACGAACCGGAGGTCATACAAGATTACACGGGGGACCTTGCGTTGCTAACGTCGGCAATTCGCAGGCAGCGCGCGGGAGGGGGCACGGCGTTGAATGACGCCATTTATCGGGCCTCAGAAAAACTGATGAGTCCTCCGTTGCCAAAAGGGCCGAATCCGGAGATCCGTCGCATACTGGTAGTGATCAGCGATGGCGATGACACGCTGAGCGACCACGCGCTAAGCGATGCGGTAGAGGCGGCGATTCGCGCCGAGGCAGTGATTTACGCGGTCAGCACGAACACGGATTGGCTTTCGATTAGCGGTGACAAACCGCACAAGATGCACGTGGAAGGCGGAGACAAAGTACTTCAGGAATTCGCCGATCAAAGCGGGGGACGTGTGTTTTATCCCTATAAGGTGGAAGATCTGGCGCAATCGTTCGTGGATATTGGAGCAGAGTTGCGCAGCCAGTATTTCATCGCGTATTCGCCGAAAAATCCTACGGCCGACGGCAAATACCGAAAGATTGAAGTACAAGCGGGGCGGAAGGGGCTGGCTGTACGCACGCGCAAAGGCTACTACTCAGTGGCTCCTCCAGCATCCGCTGGAAAGTAAACCTCAGCGGTCCCAACCCTGTCGCAACACCTACCCGGGCTTTAGCCAACAAATAGCGAACGGTTATTTGAAGGGTGCGTAATACCCTTTTCGCGCCAGGACTTTTACATCCGGCCGGGCGATGTCTACTCGGATTTTCCGGAAAGTTCCATCGCGTTTATCGTTGGTAGGGTAGTAGCCCATCACATATTGTGAGCGCAGCTCTTCTGAAATTTCATCGAATGCCTTCTCGAGAGTTTTCTCATTGTGCACGTTGATCACGCGACCACCGGTATCGTCTGCCATCTTTCTAGCGACGCTGGGCCCCACGCCGAAGGTGGCGCCAGGATCTGAGATCAGAAGGACGTGGATCACGCCGTCGGCGCGCTGACAAGCTTCGGAAGCATCCTGCAACCTTAGTTTGCTGCCGGTGTCCTCCATATCGCTCATCACAATCACGGCTTTACGTCCGGCCTCGGTTGCGAGTTCGTCATGACAGGCGAGATAAATCGCATCATATAGATCGGTGCCTCCGGCATTGCTACCAGAAGGAATCGTGCCGGGAGTCACCACACCTCCGCCTCCAACCGAATTGACGGAGGTGCGGCGAATGGCGCGCTCTAGAACGTTGGTGTCCTCGGTAAAGTCAGCAAGCAAATCGACGTCAAAATCGAAGCTGATGACCATGGCTTCGTCCTTCTTGCGCATTACTTCGCGCAGGAAACGCGAGGCAGTGTCTTGTTCCGCTCCGATTACGCGTTCCATGCTTCCGCTGGTGTCTATTAAAATGCCGAGGGTGATGGGCAGATTTACTTCTTTCGAAAAGAAAGAAATCTTCTGCTCCTGGCCGTCTTCGAATACTTTGAAATCATTTTGAGAAAGATCGGACACAATTTCGTGGCGTTTGTCGCGTACGGTGACGAAGACGTTAACCAGGGTGGTCTGCACCGTTAAGGGCTTCTGCGATTGCGGAATTTGTTGCCGGTCTTGCTGCGATTGAGCGGGCGTGGTATTGCCTAGTCCGAAAGATGCAGCCAGGGCTGCTATGAAAATGCCTGCCACGAGGCGGGTCTGCCGCATTGTATAATCTCTCCAGGTAATTCGCGCTACGTACGATGCATTTCGGGCGCGGACGGATGTTCGTCCAGCAGGCGGCCCGTGAGAACTTGGTCGATGGAGAAACGGCCTGAGACCAGCTGGTATTTCAGGCGCCTAATCAAAGGCCCAAATCGAGATACGCCGATATGCAAACGACTCTAACGGTAGCCATTGTATTACTACTTAGCGCTTCCGTGTATGCGCAGCAACCGGTTCAGCCCGGCACCATCCAGCAGGACTCGCAGCAGCCCACACATGCGACGCCTGCGCAACCGGCTCAGCCTGCGCCACCAACACAGGCTCCTCAGAATCCTCAGACACAAAAACCGCAACAGTCCACGACACCACAGCAAGGAGAAACTCGCAATCGCATCACGACGAGAACTGAGCTTGTGATCGTGCCGGTGACGGTGAAGAACCGTGACGGCCAGCTGGTGGGCGATCTACAGCGCGACGAGTTTCGCGTGTTTTCCGATGGCGTGGAACAGCAGATCGTGCTATTTGATTCGCAGCCTTACCCGCTGTCAGCGGTGGTTTTAGTCGACAACGACCTGGCAGAAAAAGAGGCCGAGCAGGTGAAGAAGAGCCTGAATGCAATCGCAGCAGGATTTGGACCGGGTGACGAGGTAGCTCTGGTGACCTATGCAGAATTTCCGGAGACGGTGGAGGATTTTTCATTCAGTAATGACAAATTATATACCGCGCTGAAACGCCTGGACCTGAGTTCACACAGCACGACAATTATTAACGATCCCACCACGGCGGGGCCAATTATCAACGGGCAGACGCAACCCGACGGCACCGGAACGACGGGACAAGGCGGGGTGCAGGTCCGCGGTTTCGGGAAAGCAGCGATCCATAATTCCTTGGACGACGCGATTTATGCCTCGGGCCAGATGTTGAAGGGGCGAGGGCGCGACCGCCGAAAAATAATTTTCCTGATCACGGACGGAAGTAACACGCATAACAATCAGCATTCGTTTGACGAAACGTTGCACTCGCTGCTTCTGGGAGATATTTCCGTGTTTGCTATCTCCGTCACGCACCAGACCCCGATTGGCCGCTCGATCATTCAGCACGGTGCGGCGGAGATTGACAAGTATGCAGCCGCAACGGGCGGCGATACTTTCTACGCCGCGAAACAAAATGATCTGGAACGGCTTTATTCGGAAGTTACCGAGCAAGCGCGCAATGAGTACACCATCACGTTTGCGCCGCGAGAAGCCGACCGCACGAAGGATTACCACACGATCGAAGTGCGCGTTCGCCGCCCGAATCTGGATGTGAGCGCGCGGCAAGGCTACTTCCAGAGTCAACTTACCGGCGCTCGCTAACTTCCGCTAAAATTTTGAAAGGCTAAGCTACTGCTTCGTTTGTTCGACGGCTGGCTGAATAGAAATCAATTGCTCGTGTGCGGGGCACAAAGGCCGGTAGTCGCAATATACGCAGAGGAAACTGGGCTTGGCAGGGAATTCACAGGCGCGAATTTGGCCGGCCACTTCGTAGATAGTTTGCTTGGTTTTCGCCAGGGCTTTCGCGTCGCGCTCGGTCGCGATGGCTTCGTTGGTGGTGAGATTATAAAAAACAAGACGCTCCGGCTTCAGTTCCAGCACTTCTTCCGTTGCTAGTGCATAGACGCTTAGTTGCAAGCTGTCCTTGGCTTTTTTGGCGTCCTTGGGCTTACCGGTTTTGTAATCCACGATTTCAACTTCTTTCGAACCCAGGCGGTTCACCTGATCCATACGGCCCTTCACAATCACGTCGTGGTCAAGGTGAAGCTCGAACGATTTTTCCTGGTGCAAGAGGTCCGGAGGGGTGGACATGTAGCTGGTGCGAAAATTCTGGAGTTGCTCGCGGCCCGCTTTGCGATATTCCGCTTCCTGATAATCGTCGGGAAATCCCAGCGAATACCATTCACGGTCGTAAACGGACATTACATCTTCGAAAGTAAATTTTCTATTTTTCGCCACTCCGCCCGCGAATTCCTTGATAGTGGTGTGCATCACGCTTCCGAAAGTCATGGTGGCGCGCGGGCCGCCGCGAATGCTCCAGATATTTTGAAACAGGTATTGCATCGGGCATTTGCAGTAGCACTCGATGGCGGAAGCGCTGAGCTGCAAAGGCTCGGTTGGCGGGGGATGGTAGGCTTTGGCCCAAACTGCCACGCGGGAATAAGCGCGCGCGTTTTCGTCGCGTCCAGCGGACGGAAAAAACAGTTGCGCGGGATCGGAAGGCTCGGGCGCCGCTCCCGTGGCTTCTTCGCATGGCGGCACGGTGACCTGGGGCGCAGATTGAGCGGTATCGTGTTTTTGAATTTTTGCATTTCGCAAGAAATCTTCGAGGAAGGGCGAGGGACGTTTCCATTTGTTGTTCACGTGGGAAAGCGTGAGCTGCTGTCGCGCGCGAGTTAGCGCGACATAAAACAAGCGGCGTTCTTCCTGAATCTGAAAATCTCCCGCGGGTCTTTCTTCCTTCATCAGCTCCGGTGGAAATTCGAACTTTACGGGACGGGCGTTCGAAGGGAAATCATTGTTGTTCAGCTGCATGATAAATACGCGAGGAAACTCGAGACCTTTGGCCGAATGTACGGTCATTAATTGGACGGCGTCGTCCGCGGACTCTTCGTCGAGGCAAATGTCGCCGCCGGCTTCGGAGAAGTACTCTAGGTATTCGACGAAATCGCGCAAACTTTTTTTGTCGCTCTTCTGTTCCCAATCTTTCACGAACTGCACGAAGCGTTCGAGATAACGGCGGTCGGCTTCAAAGGGAAGCGGGGCGAGTTCCAAAGCGGAGATCAACTGGTCCAGCAAGCCGCTCGCAGGGATTTTGCGAGCCATTTGGCGAAAGCGGGCCAGAAAACTGACTAGCTCTGGCAAGCGCGACGCTTCCGAGGAAAAGGGTAACTCACTCTGTGCCGCGTCGATTTCGTCACTCAGTGGACGGCGTCGATTTTTCTCGGCGCGCTCGGCTAGACGCACCAAGTCGCGAGGCTGGAGTTTCCAGTAAGGAGCGGCTAGCACGCGCGCGCAAGCGACGTTGTCGGAAGGCACGGCGATCAGACGTAGGTAGGCCAACAAGTCTCGAACGACCGTGCTGGTTAGAATCGAGAACTTCTTGATGACAAATGGAATTTTGCGACGCTGTAGCGCCGCAATAAGTTTCTTCACGTGCGTGTGTTTGCGATAGAGCACGGCGAAATTGCGCCAGGGGTTTCCGGGAACGTGCAAGCGCTCGATTTCCGATGCGATCCAATGCGCCTCCTCTTCGGGGCGGACGAATTCAGCGACGCGAATTTTCTCTCCCTCGGAATTTTCGGTGACCAAAGTCTTGGGAGGCAACAGCGGCGACTTTTCGTTGTGGGAAATCACTTCACCGGCAACGCGCAGGATTCTGGTGGTGGAGCGGTAATTTTGGGTTAGCGGCGCGATAAACTGGCGCACGCCTTCGGTGAGATTGTTTTCGGTTACCCCGCAGAACCGTTTCAGAAAAATCGTGAAGCTGCCGAAAGAGGCGCCGCGAAAACGGTAGATGGCCTGATCGTCATCTCCCACCGCTACGATATTGCGTCGTTCGCCGGCGAGCAGCCAGAGCAATTCGAGTTGAACGATATTCGTATCTTGAAATTCGTCCACCAAAATGTAATGAAACTGATCGCGCAGGCTTTGCAAAAGCGCGGCATCCGTTCGCAATAATTGCACCCCCTGCATTAGCTGCGCGCCGAAGGTGAGCAGGTTTCGTTCGCGCAATAATCGTTCGCTGACGCGATAGACGCGCGCGAGCTCGTCCTGGCGGTCGAGTTCTTCTTCTTCGAGCTTGCGAACATCCGCCTCGAGGGATGCTCGCCGCGCGAGATAGACTTGGCGCGATTTATCCACATAACTTTGGAAATCGTTGGGAGTGACGAGCTCATCCTGGCAGCGCGAAAAGAACTTCAGAAAATCGTTCAGGAATTCGCCCGGCTCCGCGAGGCGCCGGAAATGTTTCAAATCAAGCTCCCCCATGTGGCGGCGAAGCAAAATCCAGTGATCGATGTCTTCCAGAATTTTCAGGTCCGGATTGGCCACGCGCAGGATTTTTTCCAGGCAAAAACTATGAAAAGTGCTGAGCCATATGCCTTCGGCGCGTTCGCCAACCGCCTTCACAACGCGGGACTTCATTTGGCCGGCGGCTTTGTCTGTGAACGTTAGCCCAAGGATATTTTCGCCGGCAAGCTCCAGGCTCGATTCGAGCAGGTGGCGGATTCGCTCGGTAATGACGCGAGTCTTGCCGGTTCCGGCGCCGGCGACGACGAGCAGGGGACCGTCACCATGCTCGACCGCGCGACGTTGCTGGGCGTTCAGTCCTATGGAGCTTTCACGTGAGGTTGCAAGAGACATCCGATAACTATAATAACGTAGAATTGATGCGAGGAGTTACGCTTTTTCTTCGCCTACCTCCCGTTTCGACATTCCCGTGTTCCAAACTCGAACGGCAAGTTCGCTCCGGATCCTTGAATCCAGTCTTTTTCGAGGGTTTTGGCATCACCGGAATGGCCGGCGATTTGCATGGTTCAGTTCGCTGATGTGCCTAGGTATATTAGAGGAAGAAAATGAACAGCTGATTTCGCCGGGAGGAATGTTTCACCCAAATGCTTTTGCTTAGATCGCCCGGTGCGAATCTTTTGTTACGCACGGAGGATCAGGTGCGCCCCGAGCTCGCCTCCCATTTCCAATCGATGGAACTGAATTGCTCTGCGTGGCCCCATGGCAGGCTGGAATGCTACTTCCGCTGCAGCGAATAGAATAGACAGTATTTTAGTTTAGATAACGTAGCGGAACGGGCGCAAACGTTTACTTCTGGATTACGCCGCAGGCGATTCTGTCGCCGGAATTGCCGGACGGATCGGTCTTCATGTCGTCGGCTTTGGCATGGATTATGATGGCCGTTCCACCATTGCTGTAGAGCGAGTGGGGACCATCACCGAGATTTACGTCTTGGTCGGCAAGATTCATTTTCGACTTGCCGTCGGCACCCACCATGAGGTTGGACATATCTCCGGCGTGGTGTCCCTCGGGATTGTCGAAGCCGTGCTTCTTTCCGTCGGGATTAAAATGCGGGCCTGCTGATTTGAAGTCGGGCGGATCGCACTTGGCGTTCTGATGAAAATGTATGCCGTGCTCGCCTGGCGGAAGATTCTCGACATTGACTTGCAACCCTACGCCGCCTCCCTTTTCCTCCCACAGGATGACGGTGCCGACACTTTTTCCTTGAGCGTCGATCAGGTGGATTACTGTTTTCGCGGACATCGAAAGAGCGAAAGCGACTCCGCAAACAAGCGTCGCAACGGCCAATACTCTATTGAGGTTCATGCGATCGAGTTTCATTCGGCGATTATAGACCCGCGGCCTTCAGGTGAGCAACATCCGCGGTGTCAGCGCATCGTTTTGAGCCCTAGTGAAAACTGTATTAAACTCCGACGGGATTTAGCCGGGAAATTATGAGCAGACAGATTATGCGGGAACCTCGATGGCCTGCAGTAGTGGCGATGATAGCGGCGGGTTGTCTGTATTGGTCATTGCCGGAGCCGCTTTCAGTAGGACCCGGCTGGCTCTTATTGGCGGTAACTTTGGTGCTGACGATTCCGCTCCTCATATCCAATCATCGCGGCGAATTCAACATAGCCCGGATTTTAACATTCGCGATGAATGCCTTGATCACGCTGGCCATGATTGCTTCGCTGGCTTCTCTGATTCAAGGTTTGCCACACCATCGCAATACGCCCCAGGCACTGCTGCGAGCGGCGGTGGCGCTTTGGGTCACGAATGTGTTGGTGTTTGCGTTGTGGTACTGGAAGCTGGACGGAGGCGGGCCACTGATGCGCGAGGGAAGGCGCGGACGCTTGGAAAGCTCGTTTCTTTTTCCGCAAATGTTGGGCGAGGATGGTGGTGATCCGTCCTGGTCGCCGCATTTTATGGACTACTTATTTCTGGCGTTTAATACCAGCACCGCTTTTTCGCCTACGGACACGGCTGTGCTTTCGCGCTGGGCGAAAGCGGGGATGATGCTGCAGTCGTTGATTTCGTTGACGATCATTGCGCTGCTGGCGGCGCGAGCGGTGAATATTCTTTGAGTTTGTAGGCGCAGACGTTTTGGGCCGTAATCGCGAGGAAGGCATGAGCGAAGATCTGGACCTGCTACAAGGTTTGTGGGCAATTAAATCTCTGGTGGACGGCCACCGCCTCCCTGCTGGCTTAGTCGCGAACGCTCGCATGGAAGTAAAAGGCAACCGCTTTACTAGTCTTGGCATGGGCGCGGAATATGGCGGCGCGCTTGAGCTTGAGCCACTACGATTCCGCGGCGGCTCAATCGTCTTTGATGTTGGCCCGGGAAAAGGAAACGTTGACTGGTGCATATACGAGATTGCGCAGGATGTCTGGAAAATATGTATCGCCGCCCCGGGCTCGGTGCCTCCGCCGACTTTTGCGCGAACCCCAGGGAGCGGTTTTGCGATGGAAGTGCTTCAACAACTCACGATGACCTAGTTTGACCGTAAATTCCTGGACGCATATACTGGAATTTCCAGCTGAATTGCACACCTAGGAGTAAATGCGATGGAACAACCCGTTATCTTGAGCGCGGTACGTACGCCGATTGGGAAATTTATGGGAGGACTGGCGCCACTTTCGGCTCCGGAACTTGGCGCGAAAGTTGTGGCTGAAGCAGTGCGGCGGGCCGGCATCGAGCCGAACCAGGTGGACGAAGCCATCATGGGTAACGTGGTTCAGGCTGGGCTTGGACAAAATCCGGCGCGACAGGCGGCCTTGCGCGGCGGACTGGACTCGCGTGTTGCGGCGATGACGATCAATAAAGTTTGCGGCTCAGGCCTGAAAGCGGTTGCGCTGGCTTCACAGGCGGTGCAGCTTGGCGAGTCTGACGTAGTGGTGGCAGGCGGCATGGAGTCGATGTCGAACTGTCCATACCTGTTGAAGGGCGCGCGCGCCGGATTCCGGCTTGGCAATCAGGAAATTTTCGATTCGATGATTACCGATGGCCTGTGGGACGTTTACGAAAATTTCCACATGGGAGTTACCGGCGAGCTGGTGGCGGAAAAATACAGCATCACGCGACAGGAGCAGGACCAATTTGCTTTTGACAGCCATCGCAAAGCGGTGCGCGCGATCAAGTCGTGTTTTTTCGGCGAGCAGATTGTGCCGGTGGAGATTCCGCAGAAGAAAGGCGAGCCCGTCATAATCAAGACGGATGAATCGCCGCGCGAAGATACTTCGTTGGAGGCGCTTGCGAAACTTAAGCCGGCGTTTAAGAAGGATGGAACGGTAACGGCGGGGAACGCGCCGGGAACGAATGACGGGGCGGGGGCGGTGATTGTTACTAGCGAAAAGAATGCGGCTCGCTTAGGGAAAACGCCGCTGGCGCGAATCGTGGCGCAGGCGGTGAGCGGCGTTGAACCGAAGTGGGTGATGATGGCGCCGGTGGACGCGGTAGAAAAGCTGCTGAAGAAAACCGAGTGGGATCGCGATAAGGACGTAGACCTCTATGAATTGAATGAAGCGTTCGCCGTCGCTGCGATTGCGGTGACCCGGGTACTGAAATTGAATCCGGAAAAGGTAAACGTGAATGGCGGGGCGGTGGCATTGGGACACCCCATTGGCGCATCCGGCGCGCGCGTTCTGATCACGCTGCTGTATGAGTTGCAGCGTCGAAATCTGAAACGCGGAATTGCGGCTCTGTGCCTGGGCGGGGGCAACGCGGTGGCTCTGGCCATCGAGCGTTTTTAATTTGGCACGAATCAAATGGATTGATCGAAAGTTCGATTTCGGTTTCCCGGCCGGGCTTTATCCGGAGTTAACCGAGCGCTTCAGAGGAACCCGGCGCGCATCGAGGTCCGCAAGACTCACCAAGGTCTGTATAACAAACGACCAATTGAGAATATCCTGAAGGAGTTCCGGTCGGCGCGCGCGGCTAAACGTTCAACGTCTCGAAGAGTGCGATTCTTCTTATTTTCCCCGCAGCGCCATGCATCCGCGGCTGAATATGCGGGTAGTGGACATAATTTATTTTCAGCCCCAGCATGATGATTTCCATCTCGCGCGCATTTCGGAGCTCATACGACAATTTAATTCGGCCCAGCTCCTCGATGGAGGGCTGTTGGGAGGATTGTGTTTTGCTCACGCTGCAAATCCGAGTGCCGAGATGGAATCATAGGTTGTCCGGATTGCAATCTTCCCCTTGTCGGTTCGCTCGTTACGGTACAACAGCCGGATCAACCAGCTGGTCCGGCAATCGTTTGGCGAGGTAATAATCCGATTGATTTTGCTTTTCAGCCGCGTTACGGAATTTTTCTGCGACAAGATGATGTTGCACAGGTGAAAAAAGTGATTGGTGAAGCGTTCGCAAGCAAACTATCTGAATAATCCTGCTTGATCTCGCGAACCTACAAGCATGTTTGGCTTGCGTTAGAATACGGCGCCCAATCGTGCTATGGGAACAGACGAATCACGCACGGTTCGCTTTCCTTAACTGCTTGGCTTCCGTTATTATCGGACTCCTATGTCAACGGACAATATAAAAACTGTGGGTGTGCTGGGCGCCGGTACGATGGGGAATGGAATTGCGCATGTGTTTGCGCGGGCGGGGTATCGTGTGATTCTGCGCGATGTGGAGAAGCGCTTTCTCGATCGCGGGCTTGAAACCATTGGCAAGAATCTCGATCGCGAAGTGAAGCGCGGGAAGATTTCGGAAGCCGATAAGCCGGCTGTATTAGGGCGAATCGAGCCTAGGACCGATGTGGGCGCGCTTGCTACCGCGGATTTCGCGGTGGAAGCGGTTCCAGAGCAGCTTGAGCTGAAATTGCGGGTGCTCAAGGATGTGGATGCGGTGCTGAAGCCAGGCGTGATTTTGGCTAGCAACACGTCTTCCATCTCGATTACACAGCTTGGTGCGCAAACCAGTCGGCCGGATCGTTTCATTGGCATGCATTTTATGAATCCGGTGCCGATGATGGTGTTAGTGGAAGTGATTCGCGGGTTGGCTACGAGCGACCAGACTTTTCAGACCACCATGGCCCTTTGCGAAAAGCTCGAAAAGAAGCCGGTGGCGGTGAACGACGCGCCGGGCTTTGTTTCAAATCGTGTGCTGATGCCGCTGATCAATGAAGCGGCGTTTTGCGTGATGGAAGGCGTGGCAACTCCGGAAGCTGTGGATGCGGTGATGAAGACGGGTATGAACCATCCCATGGGGCCGCTGGAATTGGCCGATTTTATCGGCCTGGATGTTTGCATCGATATTCTCGAAGTGCTGTCGAAAGGGTTTGGCGATCCGAAGTATCGCGCCTGTCCGCTGCTAAAGAAATATGTGGCCGCGGGTTGGCTGGGCCGCAAGTCCGGACGCGGTTTTTACAAATATTCGTAGCCGATAGTTTCTCCAGCCTCGCTGACTTGCGCTCACAACTCGGATTTCTGCGCGTCTAAGGGCCAAGGATTGTGGGCGCCTGGATGCGTCATGCCAATGGAGTCCTAATGGAAAATATTCTTCGCGCAAGGCTGATGCTTGCGCTGCTATGTGTGTGCTGTCCGGCATACGCGTTTCAGGTGGGAACAACAGACTTTACGAAAGGTGTCACGAAGGTTCTTCCCGTACGCGATAACGTTACTGTCATCCAAATTCGCACGCCGCAAGATCTGAATAACGTCGTGGTGCTCACCGGACGGGATGGGTACCTCTTGGTGGATCATCCGGAGCCTGCAGCGAACCCGGCGATACAAAGGGCGCTGGATGATTTGGGAAAACGGCCGGTAAAGTTTCTTTTGAACACTCACTGGCACTACGATCACGTGGGTGGCAACGAAATTTACGGGCCCGATGCGATTATCGTCGCTCACGAAAACGTACGAAAGCGTCTGATGACGAAACAGACTCCGTTCTGGTCACCGACACCAATCGGTCCGTATCCGGAGCGCGCGTGGCCGCGCATCACGTTTCGAGACATGGTTACGATTCACTTTGCCGGCGAAGATATCGAAATGGATCATTACGCTAACGGGCACACGGATACGGACTCAGTGGTTTATTTCGCGCGCGCGAATGTGGTGGATGTCGGAGACATTTACGATGGAAAGGGCAGTTACGCAGGCGGTGCTGATATGGAGGGAATCGCGCATTCTCTCTCAGCGGTGCTCGAAAGGATCAACGACGATACGGTGATTATTACTGGGCACAGTGAAATGTCGAATCGCCGCGAACTCGCGGAATATGTCCCGCTTCTGGACCAAACCATCGCGCTTGTGCGACAGGAAATTGCAGCCGGGAAGAGCGAGAAGGAAGTGGCGGATGCGGGCTTGCCTGAGATATGGAAACCGTGGTTCGCTCCACAAGCGGTACCAGCCGGCCACGACTTCGTGCGGCAAATCTATGCAACGCTAAACCATACGGACATTCTCGACCAGTAAACCCTATTAACTTAGCGACAAAGCGAGGGAAATACCTTTTGCTTTTTGTTCGCCTAGTGTTATGATGTGTTTCAGAAAGCACAATTTGGGGGTAGGGATACTTGGTAGTACACTTAGCGCGCCTCTGTTCCCAGGAAAGAATTAAAAACAAAATCCCTCTCGAGGTCTTCATGAACGACGAAAAAACCAAGAATCTAGATTTGGCCATTTCGCAGATTGAGAAACAGTATGGCAAGGGTTCGATCATGCGCCTTGGGAACAAGGATGTGTTGGTGCCGGTGAACGTGATTCCGACGGGGTCCATTTCCATTGACGCTGCACTGGGCGTGGGCGGTTTCCCACGTGGACGCGTGATTGAAGTGTACGGACCGGAGTCCGGCGGCAAGACCACGCTTACGCTACACGTGATTGCAGAGGCGCAGCGGCTGGGGGGACAGGCAGCGTTCATCGACGCTGAGCATGCGCTGGATCCGTCGTATGCGCGAAAACTGGGAGTGGATGTTGACAACCTTCTGGTATCACAGCCGGATAACGGAGAGCAAGCGCTGGAGATTGCGGAAGCGCTGATTCGCTCGAATGCGGTGGACATTATTGTTGTGGATTCGGTTGCAGCATTGGTTCCGCGCGCTGAATTGGAAGGTGATATGGGCGATGCGCAGATGGGGTTGCAGGCGCGGCTAATGTCGCAGGCATTGCGCAAGCTGACGGCAATCGTGTCGAAATCGAAGACCTGCCTGATATTCATCAACCAGATTCGCGAAAAGATTGGAGTGATGTTCGGCAATCCGGAAACAACAACCGGCGGGCGCGCGCTGAAATTTTATTCTTCGATTCGCGTGGATATTCGTCGTATACAGTCGATCAAGGAAGGGGACCGCGTGGTGGGGTCGCGCACTCGTGCCAAAATCGTTAAGAACAAGGTGGCTGCGCCTTTCCGTGAGGCCGAATTTGACATCATCTATGGTGAGGGTATTTCGCGCGAGGCCGACTTGATCGATTTGGGCGTGGCTAAGGGACTGCTCGAAAAGTCGGGTACCTGGATCTCTTATAAGAACGAGCGACTGGGGCAAGGGCGCGACAATGCTCGGCTGTTCCTGAAAGAAAATAAGGATATTCGCGCGAAGATCGAACACGACCTGCGAAAACAGCTGGGGTTACTCTCAAATCTGGCTGTGGTCGAAGAGAAATCGGCGGCGGCCGCTGAAGCTCCGAAACAGGCGCCTAAGGCGGTAGCGGCAGCTCAAGGTCGAGCCGCGCGCTAAAGCCACCTCGACCGAAGAAGAACATCGCATAAAATGCTGGTACTCTAGACCAGCGTGCTTTACAGGAAAGCTGTCCTCCTTTACAGTTGCGCTAGCCTGTAACATTTCCTTAAACTACGGTCACAGCCTGAGTTGAGGCGTTTACGGGCCAACATCAATCAAATGCGCTGCAAACCAGTCCATTGCCAAGCAGTCTCGATATTTTGTCTCTTTCTAGCCGGTACCCTTGGAGTTGCATTCGGGGCCGCACCAACTACTCGCACTCATCATAAAAAGAGCGGTACGCCTAGCTACGCCGATCCCGGAAAAGGCGATGCGGTGGAATATGACGACCCCCTGGTGCGCCAAATCGCGCTGGACGCCTTAGGTCACGCGAATGGCTCAGTTCTAGCAATGGACCCGAGCACCGGACGTATCCTCACCATCGTTAATCAAAAAATGGCTTTTTCTTCCGGATTCGAACCGTGTTCGACGATAAAACCGGTGATTGCCCTGGCCGGATTGGAAGAAGGCGTCATCACTCGCGACACGATGCTCAAAGTGGGTCGTCGGCGTTACATGGACCTGACCGAGGCGATGGCGCATTCCAACAATATTTACTTTGAAGAGGTAGGTACCCGATTGGGATTCGAGCGGGTAACAAAGTACGCGACGCTTCTGGGGCTGGGTTCTCGCGCAGGCTACAACATACGTGAAGAGCAGCCAGGATTGCTCCCAGCGCGAATTCCGGTGTATGGCGGTGTGGCTCGGATGTCTAGCTTCGGAGAAGGCATACGTATCACACCACTACAACTCGCGTCGTTGGTTTCTACGTTGGCGAATGGCGGAACGCAGTACTACCTTCAATATCCGCGAACAGAACAGGATCGACAGAATTTTCAGCCTCGCATTAAGCAGCAGCTTGATATTGGCCCGCTGCTGCCGGATTTGCGCGAAGGCATGCTGGCCGCGGTGATGTACGGCACGGCGAAACAAAGCTACGATCCTGACGGTGAACAAGCACTAGGAAAAACCGGGACTTGCAATGACGAATCGCTCGGCGGCCGGCTTGGCTGGTTCGTTTCGTACGCCGATCAAGCGCACCCGAAAATAGTGTTGGTTGTACTGATTCGTGGTGGAAGCCGGGCTATCAGCGGGCCTCACGCATCGGAAATTGCGGGCCGAATCTATCATGGCTTGCGCGAACGAAATTACTTCGCCGAGTCCATTCATCATCCTACCTACACAACGTCCGCGGGTGGCTCGCAATAGCCGCTGATATTTACCTGCTAGCACTCCACGACTTTTAGCACCGTTTAGGGTTTACTGCCTTGTACCAGAACGAACCATTTGTTTTCTCGGCTAGCGCAACGTTGCGTTAAGCTTCGTCACCTAAGTAATTAAGGTGTTTACGAAATATGGACAAGATCGGAAAAATTCTTTTTTGGGTGGTACTTGTAGCCCTTAGCGCTGGCTTTATCGTGACCTCCTATTACCTCCGGAATTCGGCCGAGGGCGAAGTTTCTTTGCAGGCTTCTTCCGCTCGCGAAGAAGCCCGCAGAATCCAGGGACAGGTCGTTCTCTACAGCGAACGCCTGGTTCCGGCCGGACTTCCATTTCAGATGTTACTGCGCGCCGTGGGGATCGATGCAGAGACCGCCGGGCGTCCGGCAGCGTCCGCGCAGTCTGTATTCGACCTGCGTCATTTGCGCGCGGGAAATCGCCTGGACGTGGGGCGTTCGGTTCTGGGGGAGCTACGATCAGTTCGCTACAGAATCGATACCGACAGAGTGCTCTCAATTGCGCCTCAAGGAAACGAAGTTCACTCGGAGATTCAAACCATACCTTCGGAAATGCAAACCATCGGGGTCATGGGAGAGGTTCACGGCTCGCTTTTTGAAGCAGTTATCAACGCGGGCGAAAAGCCCGAGCTCGCCATGCGCCTGGCGCAAATTTTCGGATGGGATTTGGATTTCTATACGGATCCGCGGCCCGGGGATACATTTCGAGTAGTGGTCGAGAAGAAAGTGCTTTCAAACGGTGAACTTCTTTCGTACGGGCGAATTCTCGCGGCCGAGTATAAAAACGCCGGGCATCCGTATGGCGCGGTACTTTTCCATGACGCTTCAGGCGCTCCCGCTTATTTCACGCCTGAAGGGAAGTCGATGAAGAAGGCGTTTTTGCATTCGCCGCTGAAGTTTGCTGCGCCTATTACTTCGCATTTCAGCGAACACCGCTTCCATCCGATCCTGAAAGAATACCGACCGCATCTTGGAATTGATTACGCAGCGCCTACGGGCACTCCGGTACAGACGATTGGCGAGGGACGCGTAGTTTTCGCCGGACCAAAAGGCGGGGCGGGCAATCTAGTTCAAATTCAACACACCAACGGGTACACCACTTACTACATGCATTTATCGCGAATGCTGGTTCGATCAGGGCAGCATGTGGAACAAGGACAGAGTATTGGACTGGTGGGAATGACTGGCCTTGCTACCGGGCCGCACCTTGATTTCCGGATACAGCGCCAAGGGCAATTCTTGAATTTTGAGCGGCTTCCATTGCCGCCATCCGATCCGGTTGCCAAGCGGGATTGGAACGAATTCGCAGTCTTACGGGATCGCGCGATTGCTTTAATGCCAACCAAATTGTCGCGGCCCAACGCAACGCTTGCGAAGAATTCTTCGTCATTCTCGGCGGCACAACCTGAAACCAACCCGTAACATCGAGTTGTCGGTGTGATGTTTGCGCAGAGCGCGAAAAAAAATCGGCGCCGCCGAATCATCCAGCGGCGCCGATTGAGTTTTCAGAAGTTGATCGTTATTTCTTGACTATTGCCGCCGACGTGAAGAAATCGGCAAACGCTTGTCCGTTTGGAGTTCCCATACCGGTTACATTATCCCAGCCGATTTTGGTTCTGAGCGACGTGTCGGTACCGAAGGTCACGATATCCCACTCGTCGTCAAAGGGGCTGTTATAGATGCCACTGTAAAAGGATGTGGTGCCGTCCAACGGTTGAGCAAGCGCCGCCGCTGTGTAGTGGTGGAACCCGCTCGAGTCCTGGATGATGCCCGTCGGATTGGTCTTGGAGCCCACCGGCACGACGTCGGTAATGGTGCCTGCAGGCATGCTGTAGAGGTAAGGCGCAGCTTGTCCCAGCGGTACGCCGGCTTCCTGATTAGCGATAGCCCAGATAGCCGAGAACATCGGTGTAGCTAAGCTAGTCCCACCATAAACCGCCACGGCCTCACCCACTCCGTCAAATAATACGATTTCCGCTCCGGTATAGGGATCTGCGAGCCAGGAGATATCCGGAAGCTCACGCCACTTCCCGGAGATCTTTTTCTGGAAACTGGGCTTCAAGAAAAATCCGCTGGCGCCGCCGCCAGACCCAAATTGAAAACCAAAATTCAGAGGAGGATCTGCGACATAACTCCCAGCGAACGGAGGAGCAACGATACCGGTAATGTTGGTGCCCCAACCGCTTTGCCATGCCAACGTGTTGTCGGGATTGGTTGCTAAACTGACCCCGCCAACGGCGGTGGCATAGGGTGAATCGGCTGGCGTACTAACGGTCGGTGGAATCCCGAAAACGGTGTAGTCGCCGTAATCGCCGGTTGCATAGTTTGTGGAAATTCCGGAAACCGCAGCTAGTTCCGAAATCAAGCTGCTTTGCTCGAGTATCACCGGGGGTACCAGCGACTCTTCAGCGCCATAGCTGCCGGAGATGACGTTCCCGAGGCCGTAGGTGATCGCGTAGACAGTCGCATTGTTGATGTCTGCGAAAGTAGGAGACGGGGGAACTAACAAAATAATGTTAGCCTGCGGCGCGATTGCGTGAGACCACTCAACGTCTAAGTTAATTTCAGGGTCGATGCCGCCGCAATTGCAATTGTACGGATAGTAGATGATGTTGAAATTCGACGGAGTTAGAGGAGGCAAACTGTTCAAGCTGTTGAACACGTTAGCGTCCGCGGTGATATAGGGAGAACCGTACCAATCGATAATCACGATCGTTTGGCCCTCACCGTGGAAACCTTCCGCATAGAGGCCGTTCAGATTGTAAGCGGTTTGAACCTCTGCAGGATCGTATCCACAAGGAGGCAAGCTGCCGGGACCGCCCCCGTTTGCCGGCTGTCCGTAGGTGTTGCCGGTGTAGGTAGCGAAAGGCAAAGCTCCTCCAGTGGTGAACACATCTGTCGCGGTGCCAGGGAAGCACTGTCCGGAGTAGAAGATTCCGTCCGAAGTTACGCCGCTAAGCTTTGTGGTAGTCGCAGCTGACTTACCGGATTTGAACGCGTTCGTTACCTGGGCAACAGGATGCGTGGCTGTGTAGTCATCCAATCCGTACACTGCGGCAACAACGGCGGCGGCAGGACCTTCAATCGTCGGATTGTTGATGTTCCCCCGATGGGTCTCGGAACCGACGGTGAACTTATCGATCTGTACGGAGAAAGCCTTTTGGACTTCCCCGACCGTGCCTTGCGCTGTGATAGAGAAATTTGCCGGGCCTACATTGGTAACTTTCAGATTGTGCTCGATCAAAAACTGCTTTGCAAGAGCTAGATCGGCTTCCGTTGGGGCAAACTGGGATATCAGTTGGGCCGGTTTTAGCCACTGGTGATAATTCGGTGAAGTCTTCTCATAGAGCTGTGCCGCAAGGGTGTCGAGAGCCGCTCGATTGTGAGGCTGAAGCCACAATGTAACGCTAATGGTTGTGGATGCTTCTTCTGGGCCGTTATTTTTTGCGGTCGTGACAAATCCAGGTGTGTTGCCTGCGATTACCCGGCTTGCCGTCGACTGACCTGCTGACTGAGCGGCTGCGCCACCGGCCAATAAAAAGACTACCGTAAGCGCCGCCAGTACGACTAAGC
The DNA here is from genome assembly GCA_013287135.1 of Acidobacteriota bacterium. Lineage (GTDB taxonomy): Bacteria > Acidobacteriota > Terriglobia > Acidiferrales > UBA7541 > Palsa-295. The sequence goes on from JABDEK010000040.1 coordinate 34,878, forward strand.
CAAATCGTGCAGTCCACAATTTTGCAAAAGGTTGCGAAAATGCGTCCGCCTTCCTGTCCTTCATCGGTTATCTCCTTTGGAAACGTCCAAACTGGTTTGGAAACCTGCGCTGAGCTCGGCTGGGCAACCTACTCACGCCCCGCGGTACCGAAAGTACTTGGCGGACGTCAATAGCTGAAAAAGGACCGACCGAGTGGGAGTCGTAATATAGCTAATAGCGAAAGAAGTCAAGAGAATCTGATGAAATTTCGGAGTGATACGAATCAGAAGTTGTATTTTCTTGAATGGCGGCTGCGACTACGCAAGAAATTTACCTAAAAGAAACGAAACTACGCTTTTAGTTCCCAAGTGTCGCCCGAGCGGAGAAGTTTTGCCAAGTCACCTTTGCCGCGCTTAGCCTGGACTTCGCGAATTTGATCGTTAATCAGGTCTTCGTAGCGAGGGACTTGGTCCCACGAGCGCAGGACGCCGATGGGAGTAGGAAATCCTGGCCGCTGTTCCATATGCGCGAGCAGAAAGGCATACGCCGCGCGGGGGTGCTTTTCGTCATGGACGAGCAGGTCTTTTTCGGTGATGCCGTTGCCCAGTTGAACTACCTCAAGGTCGAGACCGTTGAGGCGAATGCCCTTGTCCCGATTCTTCCCAAAAATTAGAGGCTTGCCATGTTCAAGCTGAACGATGTTTTCACTGCGCGCGTCTTTTTCTGTAACGGTTTCCCATGCGCCGTCATTGAAGATGTTGCAATTCTGGAGAATCTCGACGTATGCGGAGCCTTTATGCGCTGCAGCTTTCCGCAAAACATCCTTCAGATGCTGTTGAAATACGTCCACAGAACGGGCGACAAAGGTAGCTTCTGATCCGATGGCGAGAGAAATGGGGTTGAATGGCCGGTCAGTGGTGCCGAACGGCGTTGACTTGGTCTTCTTGCCAACTTCGGAAGTTGGCGAATACTGACCTTTGGTGAGCCCGTAAATCTTGTTGTTGAAGAGAAGAACTTTCAGGCCGACGTTGCGGCGCAGCATATGAATGGTGTGATTCCCGCCGATGGAGAGCGAATCACCATCACCCGTGGCGACCCATACTTCGAGGTCGGGACGAACGATCTTCAAGCCTGTTGCGATGGCGGGCGCGCGTCCATGGATAGTGTGAAAGCCAAAAGTGTTCATGTAGTACGGAAAGCGGCTGGAGCAGCCAATACCGGAAATGATCACGAACTTTTCGCGCGGGATGCCCAGGTCAGCGAACACCATTTGCACGGCCGAGAGGATGGCGTAATCACCGCATCCCGGACACCAACGAATTTCCTGGTCGG
>JABDEK010000041.1 GCA_013287135.1 Acidobacteriota bacterium
GGGACTCGGTGGTGACGAAGGAAGCATTGAGCTATGTGTAGAAGATTCCTTCGGCAAGGAATATTGCGTTCAAAAGTCGGCTCCTTTCGGCTGCAAGGGTGTGATGGTAGATCACTTGGATGAATGGCGCCACCTCTAATCATAACGCGTGCCTTTTGTGAGAGAGAAAGTCGCTATCGCTTGCGCTGGGACGAAGACCAAACCACCAAACATCGGAGGCCTCCTACCGGACTCGTCTGGTAATCGGATCGATGAATTCTCCATACTCCCCAGTTGTCCGGTTCTGGGAAATGGCGCGTTTCGACTCAAATTGAAGTTAGCTCAGTCGGTGTAGAATCGCAGCATAATGGCTGATCTTCGGATTGGGACCTCATCGTTCACAGCCACAGGATGGAAGGGGTCGTTCTATCCGAAAGGCCTGCGACCCGCCGATTATCTCAGTTACTACGCCCAGCATTTTGACACGGTAGAGATTGACTCAACTTTCTATGCAACTCCGAATGTGAGCGTGGTGCGCTCCTGGAATGCCAAAACCCCGGAAGGATTTCTTTTTGCGGCCAAGGTACCACAGGAGATTACACACAGGAGGGTCCTCAAAGATTGTGATGAGGAATTCAAAGTCTTTCTAACGACAATGGAGGCTCTAGGCGAAAAGCTGGGGCCCTTGTTGTTTCAATTCGGCAAGTTCGACAAATACGAGTTCAAGTCACTGGACGATTTTCTAGCCAGACTAGTTCCGTTTCTGAAAAGGCTTCCGAAGGAGCACAGGTTTGCCGTCGAGATTCGCAACAAGGACTGGCTGGTTCCTAAACTCGCAGATGTGTTGCGGGAGCACGGCGTCGCTCTCACGCTGATTGATCAAGGCTGGATGCCACGGCCCTGGGAGATGAAGGACAAATTCGATCTAATTACCGCTGACTTCACTTACGTTCGGTGGTTGGGGGACCGGAAAGGAATTGAGGAAAAAACGACAACTTGGGACAAGGTGATTGTTGATCGCCAAGGTGATCTCTCCGAGTGGGTCAGTCTTCTCAAAAAGATCCAAGGGCGGCGCATCATGATTCTGGCATTTGCCAACAACCACTACGCGGGGTTCGGTCCTGGGACCGTTGATCTCTTCCGCAGACTCTGGGGCATAGAAGCAGCGGGGGTGGTTCATCCTACGGAGCGAACAGGACAGCAACCTTCGCTCTTCGACTAGAAATTGTCTCGTTACCGCGTTGATCAGAAATTGAATGGGGACAAAGGTTGTGGCAGGGTTGTTGAAGAAACCGGCCTATCGTAGGGTTCGCCGCAGTAAGTCGAGAAGAAGTTCCTTTTTCTGAGGGGTGAGCTTCTCGCGCTGCACCGTCAGATAAAAAACATCAATGGCTTTCTGGTTTTCGGTATCAATTAGCGCGACCTCGACATTGCAGTCTATCCGTGTCAGTGCCGAGCTGATCTCGTAGAGCAGGCCGGGACGGTCTTGTGTGATGATCTGCATCAAAGTGGAGTGCGCCGATGCTGAATCGTCAAAGTCGATCCGCGTCTGAACGTGAGATCCTAGCGCGTGGTCTGAGCTCTTTTGGCGCTTCAAATAGGGCTCCAAAGGGGACTTCCCATTCACCACATCCACCAGACTTCTGCGGAACCTCTCGATTTCTCTCGGATTCTGTTCTAGAGTGTGGTGTAGATCTGTGAAATGGAATGTACTAAGAACCACGCCTGAGGAGTTCGCGAACGCATCCGCTTTGATAATGTTGAGACCCCATCCTGCAAGGACGCCCGCAACCGTAGCGAAAAGGGCCGGGCGGTCTACGGTGAGCAACGTCAGAGAGAAAGCACGGCCCGTGACGGTGAGTTCCGTTTGCACCGGTTCTGCGCTGAACTTCTGATACATGTAGAAGTGTGCCGCGATTTCTGCAGCTGAATGCATTCCAAGATACCGGCGCGGAAAACCCTCAAGGAAGTGGCCAATCTCTGCTTTGTTAACACCGCTGGCCAAGTCCCTCAGATGATGGAGCAAGACCGCTTCATCGTTTGCCTGGAGTCTGTCGTTATCCAGAGATCTACTGAAGTGATTTAGCGTGGCATAGAAGAGTTGGCTGAGCATCTCAGCCTTCCAGGGTGTCAAGGCTTCGGGATTCACCGCCCGGATGTCCGCGTAAGTCATCAGGCACAATCTCTGCAGACGTTCCGGCGTACCGACGGTGCTCGCGAAAGCAGAAACGGTGCTTGGGTCGAAGATGTCCCTACGCTGCAGAATGAAAGACATCTCGAGGTGGTGTTCAATGAGGAATTGTACTTCCGCCTTTTCTTCAGGGAGAAGTTGCAAGCGCTCCGCCGCACTTTCCAATGCGGCAAGACTACCAGAGATGTGATCCTCCACCGGCATACCCTTACCTACGTCATGTAGCAGCAGCGATAAGATCAGTAGATGCCGGCGCCCGACGGCTTTCCAGACCGATGCGAAATGCGCTCCCCGCTCGTCTGGCGGCTCCGCTAACTCCTGCAGGTGCTCGATGGTCCGCAGTGAATGTTCATCGACAGTGTAGCGATGATAGAAATCACGCACCACCAGCGAGTCTATGATTGCGAATTCCGGCAGGATCTCCGTAAGCAGGCTCAGCCGTTGCATCGACCGCAAGGCCACTCCCGGATAATCGGAGCTCAGAATGTCGCGTAGCGTGGCCCATGAAATCGGCTTATTCTTCGAGGGGAGTGGATGGGTCAGAATATATCCAATGCAGCGCTCCGCCTCGCGGCTGAGGGGTGTCCCCGTACGAGCCTCTTCCGCAAAGAGGGAGTAGGTGACCGCGCTATCGGATAACGCTGATTGGTCTATCACCTCCAGCAAACCTTCGCGCACGGTGAAAACCCTTCCTTTGTCGGAGCCAACTTTGGGCGCTCGCGTCGCAGTGAGTAGCCGTTGTCGTAATGTCAGCGCGATAGGGGCTTTCTGTTCTAGGAAGGGCAACAATTGACGATTCAACTTTTGTGCATGTCGGAAATACAGCCGCATCCATTCCGTAGTGGTTCTGGCTACTCCGTCTCCCACCCCTACGCCGCGTTTCGCTGCGGCGTCCTGCAGTTCGTATGTGAGCGTGTCATCGTTCCGTTCGTTGCGGTAGTGAAGGAAGCAGCGAATTGCACTTAGGAAATCTACCGCAGAGGCAGCCTGCTCTTCCTTGGGTTCGGTGTGTTCGGGGAGTCCCTTGCTGTCGTGAGCGATTCGGCGCAGCCAGCTCGTTGCCACGTAATCTCGCATGCCGCCCGGTGTTTCTTTTACGTTTGGCTCAAGGTGAAAAACCGTATTCCCGTAGCGTGCGTAGCGCTGACGCGTGACCCTCACTAGTTGAGCCGTAAGAACGAGTCTCGCTCGTCTTTCAGCTCTAGCAAAGACCTGAGAACCTGAACTCGCGTACATCTCATGGTCGCCCCCGAGGAAGCGTCGGTCGAGGAGATCGAGATGAAACTCTAAATTATCGTCGTCGATTCGCTGACACTCCTCAATGGTTCGCCCTACAGTGCTGACGCGGAACCCGAGTTCCCACAGATGTCTGGACAGTTCCGCGATTCCGGGGCGCGCACCAGCCTCCGCATGTTCATTCTCAAAGAGAAACAGCAAAGCCAGGTCGGAGTACGGGAAAAGCTGACGTCTACCGTAAGCACCAATGGCGAGAAGGGCAAAGCCCTTCTTCAACGTAGGAGCTCGGACAAGCAAGTCGCTGAGAATCCGCTGCACCCATATGTCGGCCAGTTCGCTGAGTGACGCGACAGTTTCGCGGGCGAGCCCATGTAGTTCGAAGGCTTCACGGATTTCTAGGCGCCGTGCACCCAATTCGGAGGCTAGGGCAGGCAACGCATAGGCGACCTTCGTCACGAAAGTTTGCGGTTCAGTCAGGGATCCATGTCTTTGGGGAGGCGTTTCCACGCCTGAAGCAGCTCCACTTGTGGTGAATTCATAATTCCCCACACGACCTGGCTTGAGATGAGTGTCGACATCACGGTGGCGAACTCTTCCTACTTCAGACGAAGGCCAGGTTTCTGATTCACCTGCATTGGGTTGGTCATTCAATTCACCGGAGCGCGAAGGATCTCCATCTTTGGTGGTGTCAGGTTTTCTGCGGATGACATGGCCGTCCGAAGTGATGGCTGATTTGCTGGCGTGAAGCCTCTTCAGTACGAGGCTCTCCAATCTGCCCGATGCCCAAGTGCTAGTGACCGTGCCAACTATGGCAATAGCCAGCAGCGCAGCCCGGGAAGCCAACCCGAGATGCAGCGACAACACGGCCAAGGTATAGATGCCAAGGCCGGCAGAGAAAATGACGCACCGAATCGCAACTGGCAAAGCCTCCCGTTCCCAGAAATTGAGAGGCGTCCGCTGGCTCAGTTGTTGTGAATTGTTCACAAGTGCAGGGTAACCGACCCTAACGAAGTGGCGCAAGTTTTCATGACCCGAATTTAAGGTATTTTCGAAGATCTCTGACGGCAAGTGATATGAATGCCAGAATTGCAAACAAATCCGACAAGACCTTTATGACCTCGACGGACCAATCTTCTTTCCCATCACCGAACAGCCACTTTGACTCCACGGCTAAGCCCCGACCGCACAACAATATAACGCTGGCGACTATAAAGCCCTTCGCGATTATCCATAGTATGTACAGGAAGTCCTGCATTTCCTCCCGCCATTGGGTGGGACCTCCACGCACGAATGCCCCCTATCGATTTACGGAATTGCTGAATAGGCAGCGAAAGCAGGGCCAGTGTAATCATGCTTTATCTGTCAGAGCAAGCAATTTGGGTTCCCCGGTCAAGAGAGCTCTAACGCATGGAGCTATGCAGCGAGGATGTACTCAATGCCCTGCGGCGCGGCTCGCATTGGAGAGTGATTGCTCGTCATGCATAATACGGTGAGGAGATTAAAGCTAAACCCTCTGAAGTTTGCCGAAGAAAAAAGATCCCGCCGCCGTCAAGCTTGGACGGAAGGGTGGGAAGGAGATCGCCAAGCGAGGCTCGGAATACTTTAGCCAGCTGCAAGCTAAACCGCACCCAGCGGTCGCCCACTCTTTATTTTCTTCCCATGCTACTACCGAGGACCGGGGGCTTCTCTGTCACGCCTTCGCTGATATAATCCCCGGTGTGTGGCTCCTCTGCCCCAACTGTCGTAGTCGCTTCCAAGATGCCCCTGGCGATTTGAAGCAGTATTCCTGCTCGGTCTGTGGCAATCAGAATCTCATCCGTGTTCGAAGCGAACAGGAACGGTCTAGGGACGCCCTCGCTGGCATGGCGGCTGGAGCAGCAGTTGGAGCGGCAATTGGCGAACTACCAGGGGCTTTGATCGGCGGCATCATAGGACTTGTGCTTGGGGCCCTACGCACACCCACAATAGAGCAAAGCAAACGGTGAGCCACGCTTACATCATTCTTGTCGTGTCAGCTCTCGGAATGGCCGCTTATGTGGCCTGTGCGATTAAGGCCCACAGGATACTGAAGGCGGACGATCTTCTTACATTTTCGCTGTGGTGCGGCGCCGCGGTTGCTGGATTTTTTGCGTTCATCGGTGCCTTTAAGCTCAGTAAGCAGGCAGACCAAGAAACGAATGCCATTTACCTTGGAATATTCGGGCTGTGTTTGGTCTGGCTGGCGGTTCAGAAAACAATTGAGATGGTGAGAGAACTGTTTCCGCCTCCTCCCCCGCCGACTCCTCCCCATCCGATACAGTGCAATGAACCAAAGCAATCGTAGGAAGCTCCGACACCCATTGCCTAATAAGGGCGGGCGATTGAAGGAGCAAAGACCCAGTATGGACAAACTGACGCTGCGGGAGTTCTATACAAGCTCTGCGCTGGAGTACCACATCACGGCGAGATTCTCTGCGTTCTCGGGCCTGTCCAATGTTTGCGGAATTCTTTTCCACCATGCGATGGAAATGTACTTGAAAGGCTATCTCTGCTTGAAACTGGATGTAAAACAACTCACGAACTTCGGACACAATCTGAGCAAATCTTGGAAGGCATTTAAGAGAGACTTCGCGGGGAGTGGATTAGAACGCTTTGACGAGACTATCCGTGCGCTGGATCAGCACGAATCTCTAAGGTATCCCGAGCGGGTAGCCCCTGCGGGGGCAATGACAGTCATCATCAATATCAGCAAACCCAAAGGCTCTCAAATCTCGAACTCCAAACTTAACAAAGGAAGACAATTCAATCTGGTAGTCGATGATCTTGATGATCTAGCAAAACTCATTCTGGAGAAATCGAAAATAAATCCCGCCGCGTTCGCCCAAAGATTCAACAAGGACGCACAAGAATTCCTCAAACGGGACAACAAGTCGGTCATTTGGTAATTCGTGAACTCGATCTGAACGCCCGTTCTGTCTCCGGTCGCTTACTCAATTCTTATGGAATCGAGGTCGATAATGAAGGTTCCGCCGTCCACTGGCAGTTTGTCGAAATTCAGTTCACACCAAAGTTCGATGTCACGCGCCGCATTCGACCTTGCCGACTGCGATCCTGGCACTCTGGCTGCGAAACTGCGCGTTAGCCGTCCCGCGTTCCTCTCCTTGATTCGCCAGATGCGGAAGTCAGACCCTGAAGCGTCACTCACCTGATCCGCGAACTCGGCGGAGAATTTTAGTGCGGGCCGAGAGAAAGTCATTGCTGTTTCCTGATTCTTTTTGGAGCAACTTTGGAGCAGGCCAAGGATGACCCATTTCTCGTAAGCGCAAACGAAGCAACGACTTGGATTGAATTTGCGGCTGCTTAGAAAGCAGGTGCTCTATCCAACTGAGCTACCGGCGCGTTAGGCATTGATTCTAAGACATTTGTGCCTCGCGAGCATTCTGTTTTAGATGCTTTGACCCTCTTCGCAAAGGACAGACGCTCTGTTGCAACGGTCCATCACCAGCGTACGGCCTGTTTATGCGCAGCGTACCATATCAAATCGCACGCTGAAGCCCCATATTACAAGTGGTCAAGGAGACCCGTGTGGATCTAATGGCGCCGCCTGACAGGCGGAAGTTCCAGGTGCAGTGCGATGCAGGTAGCCAAGGGCGGTTTGACGTTGGCACGGACACGCTTTCGGTGCGTGTCGGACAACGGATGCGAGCAGGAAAAGAGCACGAAATGTGGGATTCCGTCAACATCCTATGCAAAGAGCAGCCGGATGGGTCCCTCACCGTTGAAGTGCTTGTTTCTCACCCCGACTGGGAAGAAGCAAAGACTATAGCGGCAATTCATTCGCGGCCTCAGGATAGCGGCACAGGAACGCCGAGTCTGAAGTGCGATCTCCAACCCTCAGGACCTGGGGGATTGCACCGGGCGAGTGGCGCATAATAGAAACAACTCAAGAATCTAAAAATTGTCGAAGGCAAGTGCCTTGAACGAGTCCGAAATGGAACGGGCGACTCACCTACTACTGTGGTGAGGTAAAGCGCGTACGAGTCCGCGCAGCGCGTGCGGCAGTAGTTAGCGGATTCCTCCGCGCCGGGGTGCCGTGTTTCTCCGCACTTGACGTTGCCCATAGCGAGTGTCCCGCGAGACTTCATAAATACCGCCATCGGCAAACTCGATGCGGATAGCCGCTATGCGCTCGCAAGGCGGATTTTTGAGCTTTCTGATTAGCTGTTTAACTGTCATCGTTTTGCATCCTCTCAATCCCGGACATACCTACAAATGCGATCGCTGCCCTATTAAGAACTGATGTTACTTCTTCAGGCGTTCGCCTGCGAATTCACGTGCCGCGTTTAGCGTTTGTATTGCAACGCGACCTCTTAGCGGGACGCGCTAGTGCGACTAACAACGACGCCCAGTCTAAAGTGTGATCTCCAAGTGTCAGGACCTGGCGGATTGCAGCAGGCAAGCGGAGCAAAATAGACCAGTCAAGAGCAGGACGGCGGCGCTGCTCTTGGTGAGCGTTGCGTCTCAGTAGGGCTACTTCTCAAGTGCTACGAGCATGTGGCGGTAGAACTTTCGCAATTGTTCCGTGTCCGCGGTTTTGAGCACATTGTGGATCTTCTGTCTGAGAACTTCTGCATTGTCATCGAGGCCTTCAGCGAAGAACAACTCACTCGGGGAGACCTGCAGAAATTCGCAGATCTTATCAATAGCGTCGCTAGGGGGCCACTCGATCCGCCCTGTCTCGACTCGAGTGATGTAGTTTGCCTCCTTGCCGATGCCATCTTCCACTTCTTTTTGACTGAGTCCCTTGGCCTCGCGCAAGACTCGAAGGCGTTCTCTCAACAATTTAGCTGTGTTGATAGTCATGCTGTACAGACATTAGTTTGTAAGAGCGCCTAAACATAGTGCTTGGGACGTATCTTCGTATTGACAAATAAGACGGTTGCGGTATGCTGGCACCGCTGATGGTTATCGCCTACACGCGGTAGAAGCGTGATCTTTCCATTCGCTTGATCATGGCGGATGGCGCAATACCAAAGGCATTTGACAGACGCACGATCATCCGCAAGGTGGGACTCTGAACACCGCGTTCAATAGCGCTCAGGTACGTACGGTCGATGCCGCAGTGTTTATAAACACCCATCTGCGACATCCCGGCAGCTTCACGAATCTCGCGCAAGACAATTCCAAAGGCCTTTTCGGGGCCTGATTTCGGTTGAACTTGCCGACGAAGCGGCATGATGGATTTTAGTTTGACGGCTTGATGGTTATAAACCAACGGGTTATAACCAACATTTGTTTGAGGGCACCGTGAGGAAGAAAAGTACAGAAATGCCCTGCGCGAAGCAGATAGCCGTAGGCCGGGACAAAGGGCAAGTAGTTGCGGATCTTCGAGACAAGCAGAGTCTCAGGCGTTTGGCGATGGACCCAAAAAACGCGAACGCACTGATGGCTCTTTATGAAAGCCGTGAATTCGAAATAAGGGCGGCTGCAGTCCGGTGGCTCGGCAACAATCGCGACATCTACGAGCAAGCTATCCATAACATCTTGGTCGCAATCGGTGGAAACGCGAGGGCTTACGATCCCGAATTAACGGATTCGACGGAGTGGGTACGCCAGTGCGCCGATGCAGAGGCGAGAAGACTGCGGCAAGCGGTAGACGCGGCTGGCAGTAGGGGCCGGCGTACAAGGCGGGCGGTGTGAGCCCCCGCGTAGTGCTCGGAAGAGATCATGTCTCTCGGCAAAGTCCGAGAGACGGGGAGGCTTCTGCAGGAAGGTGTCGACGCATCTGGCTGGTCGGAAAACAGAGCACAAATGCAAACAGTGCGATTCCAACGGTAACTTTAGTTCCTACTGAATGGTCGCCTGGCTTCGGCCTCTTGCGTGACGCCAGTTCCTTGCTTTGGCTTCCATTACAAGGTGCGTACTTGGCTGATTCGCGCCTCTCAGATGAAACTAGATCGTGTGTAGTTTGTTTACTGAGGAATAGCAGCCATACAAAGATATGCCAATGTTGCAGTAAGTTCTTTGGTTGTCATGACTTGCCAATTGTCGCCGGATTAAGGGGATTGACAACAGAAAGCTCGAAGCGATACATACCAGTTCGCAGGGGTAGGTCGAGACGTGGTGGTCTGAGTAAGAGTCCCAACGGTCCCGTTGAAGGATTGTCCCCGGAAATCGTGGAGAGCGCAGCTTGACCGAGTGCGAGGCAAGGTCGACGGCGAGTAATTTGCGCGCGGAAGGGTGGTCGGTTTCCCGACCACTTTCAGCAATACACATCTTCCAGTTGGGGTCTATGAAGCCGTGAGCGCGAAAGACAATCCTGTCAGCGCGGTGGCTCACTGTTATCCCGTCGATTCAGATTCCGACATCTCTAATCTTTCTGACGAAAAATTGATGCAATTCCTTAAGTGCGGCCGTCAAGATGCCCTCACAGTCTTGTTTGACCGGTACCACCATCTTGTTTTCAGCATAGCTTTGCGAATCGTGCGAGACCCGGGTGAGGCCGAGGAAGTTGTCCAGATTGTTTTTCTCGACATCTTTCGAACCGCGGCAAACTTTGACCCTCGGAAGGGCATACTTAAAGGATGGCTCTTGCAGTTCGCCCACCATGGTGCCTTGCACCGGAAGCGGCATCTCGTTGCCAACCACTTCTACCATTGGGAGGAACTCGAAGCTGTGTTAGAAAGTGGGGCGAGTTTCCCACTGGCAGGCGAATCGCCCGAACTCACGCGGCTCGCGGAAGAGATGTTGGGAGAACTCAAGGCACGTCAGCGGGCGGTCCTCGAGCTGACGTACTACGAGGGGCTAACAGCGGAAGAGATCGCTGAGCGCTTGGGAGAATCTGTACACGCGATCCGACACGATCTATACCGTGGGCTCGCAGCTCTTCGGGCAGTGTTTGGGAACGGTCATGAAAAGCAATAGCAAACTTGTGCGAGCTGCCATCCGCCTGTGGCCAAAAAGCCATGGACGTTATGAAGAAATGTGTGCGTTAGCTGCCACGGCCCAGCTTGGCGGCAAAGAAATGAGTGAATTGGACGCGCATATCTCCAGCTGCGATTCGTGCCGTGAGTTTCTGTGGTCCCTTGGGCAAGTAAGCGTGCAAGTCATGCCACTGCTCGCTGAAAATGGTGCGCCCGCAGCGGACATTGTGCCGCCGGACGGCATGCGCGATAGGTTCCTATCACGGATTGCTTCGGAAGAGTTGGTCAACGAAATCAATGGAGGGCCGCGCCCGCAGCCGTTTGTTCTCAAAAAGTTACCATCCTCAACGTTCGGAAAAGTACAGGGTGGAGGCCAAGCCAGACATGTGGAACCCGTCCTCTCCGGGCCAATGTCAAGACTGTTTTGGTTGCTGTCGCGGTCCGCGGCTGTGATGGCGGTCTGCGTGCTTGTGGGCACTGCGGCGTTTTATGCCGGCTTGTGGAAAGGCAAGCGCACACTGCGGCAACCGACTCAGGTGCAGGCGCCTGGCTCTGTGGGGTCTTTGGGCAATTCGTTGGTGGGTGACGATGATCGTGTGAGCCAGCTTGAGGGCCAGAAATCCCAGATGGAAAGCACGCTTGCGAAGCTGAAACAGGAGCTTTCGGCTTCCCAGAGCGAAAGACAGTCCCTAAGCGATGAGTTGAATACGGCCAAAGAGAAACTCGCAGAACTTACGATCCAAGTGAAGAGTACTTCGGAGCACTCTTCTGCAGAACTGCAGGAAGCGCAGAATAAGGTCGCCACACTTCAAAGCCGGGCCGAGGCGCTCAGTGAGCGACTCACAGAGTCTGAGGTCAAACTTGGTGTTCAGAAACAAATGAGGGAGGATCTGGCAGCGAAACTTGACACGACAGAAGAGGAGCTCCGCCGTCAGAACGATCTTAAGTCGGCCAAGCTAGAGTTGGGTGACCTCGTAGCCACACGGAACCTGCACATCGTGGACGTTTACGATGCGGATTCGAACGGAAAGCGGCCGCGCTCGTTTGGTCGAGTTTTTTATGTTGAAGGGAAATCACTCGTGTTTTATGCCTATGACTTGGAGGCGCCCGGCCAGTTCAAGGCAAACGTGGTTTTTCATGTCTGGGGTGAGAAGGCTGGCGTTAAAGAGGTGGCCCGTAGCCTGGGCATTCTGCACAAGGACGAGGGTCAAAGTCGCTGGGCGATGACTTTCGATGATCCAAGAGTACTTGTCAAGATTAATTCAGCGTTTGTAACGACTGAAGTTGCGAGCAAACAGTACAGCGAACCCCACGGCAAGAAAATTCTTTTCGCGTACTGGGGAAACCAACCAAACCATCCATAGCTTGCTCTCCGTTAGCCGCTCTGCGTCAACAACAAACCTCCTCCGATGATTGTCCTTGCGGGTGCACACCGACAGATCGAAATCATTTGAATTATCGATGGCGAATTTTTCGGGAATGGCGGCCACTAGAGAGACAAGGGGAGTCTACTCGATGATGACACAGTCGCGTTTTCTGCGGGTCGTTAGTCCGTCGTTATTCATCGTTTTGGGGTTTGCTTGTGCTGTCATGGGGCAAACCGAGACGGCTACAATTTCGGGGCTGGTGACAGACCGGACCGGTGCCGCCGTGGCCAGAGCGGAAGTTCGCCTTCAAAGTGTGGAGCGCGGGACGGTCACATCGACGACTACGAACGATGCCGGCATCTACGTTTTTCCAAGCGTTCATCCTGGGCAGTACCAAGTCAGCGTGCAGAAACAGGGATTTAAACAGATCGATTTGCTCGGTCTGATTGTTAATGTACAAGATCACATCGAGCAAAACTTCAGGCTCGATGTTGGCTCGGTTTCGGAAAGCGTGACAGTAGAGGGTGGGGCACCCCTTATCAACACAACCGACGCTGCGGTGAGCACTGTTGTAGACCGACAATTTGCGGAAAACCTGCCAATGAATGGGAGAAGCTTTCAGACGCTAATTCAACTCACTCCAGGAGTAGTTCTCGTTCCGAGCAACGGCAGTGATTCGGGGCAGTTCACCGTGAATGGACAGCGCGCAGACTCAAACTATTGGATGGTGGACGGCGTGAGCGCCAACATAGGAACCGGAATACCGGGAAATCTTGAAGGCAGTCCCGGGAATGGCTTAGCTGGCACACTTGGGTCATTCAGCGCGGTGGGTGGAACAAACAGTCTAGTCTCGGTTGACGCTATGCAGGAGTTCCGGATTCAGACGTCCACGTATGCACCGGAATTCGGCCGCACCCCCGGGGGGCAGATCTCGATCGTTACTCGCTCAGGCACGAATCAGTTTCACGGTACCGCCTTCGACTATCTTAGAAATGATGCCTTAGACGCGAACGATTGGTTCGCAAATTTCGCGGGCTTGCCTAAACCGCAAGAACGTCAGAATGATTTTGGCGGGACATTCGGTGGTCCGATTGTGAAGGACAAGACCTTCTTCTTCTTCTCCTACGAGGGCCTTCGCCTGCGCTTGCCCCAGACTACCTTAACGACAGTCCCTGATGTCGCCGCACGCCAGAATGCCGTGCCCGCAATGCAGCCCTTCCTAAATGCGTATCCCCTGCCTAATGGGGCTGACAACCCTGCGACGGGCGTAGCCCAGTTTAACGCCAGTTATTCCAATCCTGCGACGCTCGACGCTTACAGCCTGCGTGTCGACCATAAGTTAAGTAACAACTGGAATCTCTTCGCGCGGTACAGCTACTCTCCTTCCGAATTTGTTGACCGCGGTGGTTCGGCCGGACTGGGCGCCTTAAGCGTACTTCAACCGTTCCGTATCACGACACAGACGGCAACAGTTGGTGCTACGTGGATCATCACGCCAGCAATTACTGACGATCTGAGGTTGAACTACAGCAGAACGAACGGTTCTAGTCAGTATCTTATGGATAACTTTGAGGGAGCTGTTCCGCTTGGATCCCTGCCATTTCCCAGTCCTTTCACCTCTCAGAATGGACTGCTCAACTTCTTCATTTTTCCATTACTACACAGTCATATTTTTGACGGCGAATTCGAACATAACCGGCAGCAACAGTTCAATCTTGTTGACAGCCTGTCTGTGCAGACCGGTCGACACACTCTAAAGTTTGGAATTGACTTTCGACGGTTGTCTCCACTTAGTGAAAATTCGCCGTACTTACAAGCTGCGGCTTTTAGAAGCGTGCCGCTTAGCGAAAACGGAAATGCAGCCGTACATGTGATATCGGCTCAACTCGCTTCAACACTTCTACTCCGGAATCTAAGCGTTTATGGGCAAGATACCTGGCGAGTTCTTCCCCGCCTCACCGTGACCTTCGGGCTCCGATGGGACATTGACTTCGTTCCGCAGTCCCTTAGTGGTCCTGACTTGTCGGCTGCGACCGGTTTTAATTTGAACGATTTCTCCAATTTAGCTCTGGCCCCGCCCGGAACTGCGCCGTACAAGACCACATATGCAAATTTCGCCCCTCGGGTCGGGGTAGCTTATCAACTGGCTCAGGCACAAGATTGGCAGACCGTGCTAAGGGGAGGCTTCGGCGTTTTCTATGACCTTGCGAGTTCACAGGTGGGCAATTCGATTGCCTATGGTAATTATCCATTTGGAGCTTCCAGATTCAGCCCCGGTGGTACTTTTCCACTGAGTGCTGCCGCCGCTGCACCTCCGCCAATCGTCGCACCTAGCGCGAGCAATTCTCAGATCCTGTTTGCCTTTGATCCGAGTCTCAAATTGCCCTACACACTGGAGTGGAATGTTGCTCTTGAGCAAGGACTGGGCAAGCAGCAGAGCGTGTCTGCCTCGTACATCGGTGCGGCCGGCAAGCGGCTTCTTCAAACAGCATCGGTATTGTCTCCGAACGCAAATCTGGAGCTCGCTCAATTGGTATCCAACGTCGGCACATCCGACTACAATGCGTTGCAGCTTCAGTTCCAGCGTCGATTGTCGCATGGTCTTCAGGCGCTGGCTTCATATACATGGTCGCACTCAATCGATACTGGTTCCGCTGGTTCTCTTGGAGTTGGCTCCAATGCGTTTTCGCCTTCTGCGATTGGAGGCTCAAACAGGGCAGCGTCCGACTTCGATATCCGACACGCTTTTTCGGTTGGGACGACGTACGACGTCCCCACCCCCAAGGCGAATCGGTTCGCCAGTGCCATCCTAGGAGGTTGGTCTCTGCAAAACGTCATTCAGGTCCGCTCTGCACCACCAGTGAGCATCCTGGATCAAGACTTCATTCAATTCAATGCTGGATTCGGCGGGAGTATTCGACCTGATTTGGTTCCCGGACAACCTGTGTACGTGTTCGGGTCGCAATGTGCTTCTGTGTTTCAAGCGGCCGGAGAACTTGGCCCCGGGCAGTTATGCCCCGGCGGAAAGGGATTCAATCCAAGTGCGTTTGTGGGTCCTCCGACCGATCCGGTCACCGGCAACCCGGTCCGGCAGGGCAATGTACCAAGGAACTTCGTGAGGGGATTTGGAGCGTCTCAGTGGGATTTTGCGGTTCACCGCGATTTTCCGATTCACGAATCGCTCAAATTACAGTTCCGGGCGGAGATATTCAACGTTCTAAACCATCCGAATTTCGGACAGCCCAGCGGCTGCTTCGGTGCGTCCTGCTCTAACCCGTTCGGGCTGTCAACCCAAATGCTGGGACAAAGCTTAAATGGAGGGAATTTAGGCGGCGGAGCCTTCAATCCACTTTACCAGATCGGCGGGCCACGTTCGATCCAATTTGCTTTGAAGTTGATCTTTTGAGATGACGCGGGCGGGCTGTTTGTGCATACCGACTCGAATCAAAGCGTAAGAAAGGTTTGGGGGCAAAGAAGCCTTAGAGGACGCATTGAAAAAACTAGGTGATCCGAAGAGACAGGTTCAACAAGCGGCCCGAGAAGAGCTCGGATTATCGAATGCATTTTCGTCTGGGTCTTCATCTATCGTTCTCTCTAAGGTGGCAGTAATCCACATGGTCCTGGGATCCATCTCCTTGGTTGGGATGTTCACATTTCTGACCTGCCACGCCCTTGGGACTGGGTTCGGAGAAAACAAAGACCAGCACAGTTTCACAGTTCAGGACGCTATAGAGATCTCGTTCGTAATCGATGGTACCGAGGAAACCAGGATTGAAGATCGTGGCGGCTTTCCTCCAGGCCAGCCGACCATGGCTCCTGACAAAAGGCATTTCTTCTTAATCACGCAACGGGGGGTGCTTGCCACGAACAAACTGGAGGCCACGCTGTGGGTATTTGACTACCAGGCTGTGATGGACTTCGTTTCCAAAAAATCTTCGGTGAAGCCGATTCCAAAGCAGGTAGCGAAGTTGAGCGCCACGAGCAATACTCCTGTAATCTCCGATGCGCGATGGCTGGAAGACTCCAACCGGATTGCCTTCTTAGGAAAAAACAATAACCCCTATCAGCAGTTATTCATTGCGAATGTAAAGAAGCGTGTAGTCATAGAAATGACAAAAAGCAATACCTATGTTACGTCGTATGATATCCGCGGTCAAACAATCGCATATACCACACTAAACCAGGAGGTGGAAAGTCCGCTCACTAACTTTGTGGATGTGACTGGGAAGACGATAAATTCCTTGTTATATGCTAAGAATCCCGGGCGGATAGAGGACTTCACGGGGTCCTGGAAAAAAACAATTCCAAGCATCCTTCATGTTGAAAAAAACGGAAAAGAACTTACAGTTCCCTTTCTCCTGAATGGCAAGCCCTTGAATCTCTTTGCGCCAACCCTTTCACTCTCTCCGGATGGTCAGTCATTGATCACACTCGCTCCCATTCGTGAAATTCCGCCGCATTGGGATCAGTATGAGCCGGGCCGCGGGGCGGAGTTCCTGCGTCTTCGGGCAGGTAATAAATTCGCGTTGGCGATCGAGAACCCCTGGAAGCTCTCTGAGTACATAAAGGTAGACATTCGGACGGGGTTGGCCTCTCCTCTTCTGGATGCGCCCGCTGGACGCAGCTTGATTTTCGGCGCTCCGTCGAGAGCGTTTTGGTTTAAAGATGGCCGGCGGGCAGTGTTGTCAAGTACGTTTTTACCTCTCTGTTTTGCCGACCTACCGGGAAAGGAAACGGATTCACAACATGCGGTTGTCACTGTAGTTGATACTTACAGCGGTAAGGTTCAACCAGTTCGCTATTTCGACAAGAACATCCAAATAACTGATGTCGCATTCGCGGCGGCAAAAAACGAGGTCGTTGTGCGTTACGTAGGGACTGGAGGTCGGGAGGAGAGGCTAAAGGTTGAAACGTACCAGCTTGAGTCGGGGAAATGGGTGGAGGCAGCAACGACAGCAGAACCGTCCAGTGAGAGGCTAAACAACCAAGTAGAAATTGCAATATACGAGGATTTCAACCATCCACCGGTTCTTTCCGGACATCTGGCCGATAGCGCCGAAACCAAGGTTATTTGGGACCCTAATCCGCAAATGGAGGGCATAAAGTTAGGCAAGACGTCCATTTATCATTGGCGTGACAAGAATGGCAATTCATGGGCTGGCATTTTGGCTCTACCTCCGGACTATGACCCCGAGCGTCGCTATCCTCTAGTCATCCAAACCTACGGATATGACGCTAAGAGATTTTTTGTCGACGGAGCCTTTACCACTGGCTATGGAGGCAGGGCACTCGCCTCAAAAGGGATCGTAGTCCTTCAATCCGATGAGGCAGAGACTCATATGGACACTCCGGAAGAGGGACCGGACCAAATTGCCATATTCGAGGCCGCGGTCGAACAGCTGTCGGCGGATGGTTTGGTCGATCCCCGCCGCGTGGGAGTGATCGGATTCAGCCGGACTTGCTTCCATGTGCTGTACGCGATCACACATCGGCCGGATTTGTTCGCTGCGGCGGCGATCACTGATGGCCTCAACTTCAGTTATCTCCAATATGTCTTATCGACCGATCTAAGCAATTTTCAAGACGTTTCCGAGCGCGTGAATGAAAGTGCTCCCTTTGGGGAAGGTCTAAAGAACTGGGCTTCTAATGCCCCGGGATTCAATCTTGACAAGGTTAAAGCACCACTGCTTATCTCGGCGCTTGAGAAAGGGGAGTTGATCTACGAGTGGGAGATTTATTCTGGGCTGCGGAGGTTGGGCAAGCCTGTAGATATGCTGTGGTGGTGGAAGGAAAATACCCCGCATCTGCTGGTTCAACCTGCTCAGCGGTATGCATCGCAGCAGGCGGCCACAGACTGGTTTGACTTTTGGCTGACCCGGCATGAAGATCCCGACGCGACGAAGGTCGAGCAGTATGTGCGCTGGCATGAAATAAGGAAACTACAGGAAAATTACAAGATATCTCGTCAAGCCCCAAACTGAGGTATTCAGACAGGTCAAAGATTTGGGGATGAGACCATGACCCGCATACCATTACACATCTCACAGAGAGGAGTTTTCTTGCCAGCCGTTATGGAGGCTGCGCTCGCGGGCCGCTCGAATTATAAAGACCCTCTCCTGACCGCGAGGGCGGCCAGGAGGGGGCTTGGACGCAACTTAATCGTCCATTTCACAGTCAGTAACTGTCTGCTGCAAGTCGCTCGATGAATCGCCGCTGTTGATTCTGGAGCCTTGGATGGTAACAACTGCGGGACCCAATACTGCGATTTCAGGCTTAGTGTAGTTCATTGTTTTCACCTCCTTCCTTTTCAAAGAGTCAGCTACTTTGCTAGCGGAAGTAGTCCCTGTGAAACTTTGTGTGCGGTGTCCATTCGTCCGGGCCGCTCTAAACCTTCGACTCAACAAGCTCCATACCAACGACATGTCGCATGGAAGGTTCAGTCGAAACGATCCCGCGAGCCTCTACGTCTCTTAGCCAGACCTCCAAACACAGGCCTCTCAACAACCGAATAAAGGTAGTAGTTACCTGTCCATGCTTCATCGCTAGCAGGGCTTCGCGGAACCGGTCCCTGTCGACGTATCCCAGACGACAACTCAGTGGAGAAAGAAGCATCTTTTCGATATTTTCCCAGTTCTTTTCCAGCGTAAGAGGGTAACAGCGAGCTGCACAAGTTTTTGTCTTGCGATGTAAGATCTCCGGCGGGAGGAGACCCGCAAGCGCCCTCCGCATGAGAAAACGTCTCTGCCCTGGGCGCAGTACCTGATCAAGAGGAATGCTGAGAAGGAATTCGAGTAGGGTCTGGTCGAGGTAGGGATATCTTTTCTCTAGAAGTGACGGTCGGCCGTATGCGATCACTTGCGCCAGCGAATTGACCGTTTGCACCGCGTCGCGAACAGAAGGACGCAAACCCGATAACCCATTCCGCAATTGCAGCTGAAGAGCGCCAAGTCTATATTTCCGGGCGAAATGGCGATTGATCCACGGTTCCACGTCGCCTCTTGCTGTCAATCGAGCGCGAACTGATCCTGGCAACAGTTCAAGCAACGTTTGAAAAAACAGGTGGATCAAGGGACGCTTTCTAATAAGCAGACTCCAAGCCACAAGTTGCCGGGACAGCTCCGCGAACCGAAACTGGATAAGCAAGTCCGCCATCTGGATTCGGGGGTCTAAAGGCTGGCCGTTCACTTCATCGCCGCCTAGTCCAGAGAGTACTACCCGGTATTCGTCGCGTCGGACAATTTCAGATATTGCTGATTTTGCCTCTGTTCTGATCCCAAAGCCTGGCGTCGCACTAAAGGTAGGAGAATCTAATGAGAGTGAATCGCCAGTTCCCTTGAGATCCACACGAAAGCCCCTTCTTCCACGTTTGTCCTCCACCGTGATGAGATGCTCGAAATCGTCCTCGCCAGGTTCGTTTGAATCGAAATACGAAAAGGTGTCCAACCTTGGTGCTTCCGCTCCCTCATTCGCGAAGATATCGTCGGCCATGCAAACCATGGAAGAAGAATCCAGTCCCCCGCTCAGGTCGGCCAAAATGGGCGAGTCCGTGCGGAGTCGTCGGCGTACCGCTTGCCGAAGCAAATAGCGATAGTGTTCTTCGTATTCTGCGTCTGTCTTGTAGTGGGTCCTGAGGCGAGTGTTGAAAGACCAGTATGTACGAATAGTAGATGTTCCGTGCCGGACAAGGACGAACTTTCCTGGAGGGACGCGATGAATCTCTCGATAAGGTGTGAGGTTCTCATCCGGGTGGAACGCGAGGTAACCGGCGATATATTCGTCGCAAAGGCTGAATCTGTCTCCCGACAGTGCCAGCGGAGCCAAGTGGCTGCACCAAATGATCCTTTGCGCGCGCTCGTAGAAAAAGAGTGGCCGGATTCCCATATAGTCGACGGCAAGAATCAATTCTTTATCGCGTGGGTTCCAGATCGAAAGTGCCCAATCGCCGAGGAACTTGGGCAAGCTGTCCGTTCCCCATCGTTCAAAAGCCGCCCCGACAATCGCTAGATCGGTCGGAGCGGCTCCGTGGTTATCCCACAACTGCGCAATCAGCTCGTCTCGGTTGTCAAGACGACCGTCCCAGAGGATAACTTTGCCACTTTCAGAGACATATGGTTGATGTTCGAGTCGTGACTCCGACGTTGTATGGAAGGGGCGATACAACATTTCGACCGGACCATCAGAGAGAAAGAATTCGCCATCGGAGCCGTATTCCTTGACAGCTTCACTGATCCTTGCCAGAAACTCGGGCTCGACGCGCTGGTCATCAAAATTGTAGACGCCTGCTTGTACGCTCATGATCTCGCTCCCTAGCAGCGTTCCCATACTCCGTAAATCTTTTGGACATCCTTGCGTTCATTAATGGCCTTGCCCTCGACCTCGGTCCAGGCGTGCGCCTTGAATGGCAAGATTTGTGCCCCCACCACCATTTGGGCGCGTACACCACAACTGCGCAGCAGACACGTTGTGACGGTTGAGCGCTGAAGACAAAGGACGGCCCTTGGGTACCAAACACAAGCGTGGTTGACAGCTCTACACACCCGCTCAACTACGTCCTGCCCGGGTGGGTGTGAACCTGCTTTGAAACTACGCACAAATTCATGCAGGCGTGCAAAATCACGGCCGAGCCCTCTTAGGTCAAATGCGAGCAGCCCATAGAATGCTTTCACGTAGAGAAAGTCCATACAATTGGCCCCCTTTTACGGATCCAATCCGAGCTCGCGACAAAGGAACGCCAACCGGTCCGTCAAAGCATCGATTCGTCTTGTGAGCGGCTGAACAGGTGTATGACCCCACTCG
The DNA here is from genome assembly GCA_013287135.1 of Acidobacteriota bacterium. GTDB lineage: Bacteria > Acidobacteriota > Terriglobia > Acidiferrales > UBA7541 > Palsa-295. Next base: position 20,472 of record JABDEK010000041.1, read on the forward strand.
CGCTTGTAATCCAAGAGAATTGGATGGTTTGAGGTTGTAGCTCCTTGTAGTCTCGCCGTCATTTTTCGTGCATGCAATGGATTGCAACGAGTGTCGGCATCTCCGGAAATAAGCAGCACCGCTGGATATGCTGCGCCAGCTTCAACTTTGTGGTAGGGCGAATAGTCAAGCAATGCCTTGAAATCAGTTTCAGTTTCTACGGATCCATATTCATCGATCCAGTCGTCAGCGAAATCAAAGAGGTGATAGCGAAGCATGTCGAGAAGTGGACCCAAACAGACGACGGCCCGAAACAGGTCTGGCCTCTGAGTGAGTGCCGCGGCGACCAGGAGCCCTCCATTTGATCCACCGCCGATTGCTAACTTTCCCTGTACTGTATGCCCTTCCCGAATGAGCCACTCGGCGGCACTGACGAAGTCATCGATGGCGGTCTGACGCTTCGTCCTCTTAGCTGCCATGTGCCACGCCTCCCCAAATTCAGATCCGCCACGGATATTTGCTATCGCGAGCAAACATCCTCGCTCAATCAGATACGTTCCATAAGCTGTGAAGTGGGGTGTGATGCTTTTCCCGAACCCGCCGTAAGCTGTTAGGAAGGTGTGAAGCGGACCGGTCGCTCGGGGGTCTCGTTTCGAGACCAGGAACATCGGTATCACCGTTCGGTCTTTTGATGGGTAAGCGATCCGCTCGAATTTAATGGGCGATCGGGGAAAATCAATTTTGGTGCGAGTCCATGTCTTTTGCTTCCCAGTGGGAATGTGGTGGCAGAGGATTGAGGGAGGATGGACGAAGGAAGAGAATTTAATGAAGATTGTATCATTCTCGGGGCGACTAACAAAAATGAACGCCGTGCCTATTGTGGGAAGGGGAATTGTGCCCATATTCTTTCCACTGAGACTAAACATCTGAATTACCGTTGAGAGGTTTCTGGAATAGGTGACAAAAACAAACCCCCCAGCTAAGACTGCTCGGAGAATGCGTGAGTCGCATTCCGGGACGACGTCTCGCCAGCTGTCTGGCTCAGGACGGTTTATATCGATCATGACGAATCGACAGTTGGGCGCGTTCCAGTCAGTAAGTGCGAACAGGGCGTCGTCCAAGAGATACGGAACAAAAAGACCCTGCATCTGTTTAACAACCAGCTTGGGGGGAGTGTTTGTCGCGATATCGTGGACCAGAAATTCGATGCTTATGGCATCCCCCTTGGACGTCTGAAAGTAGCCTAGCCGCCGAGTACACGGAGACGCGAGAAGGAAGAGTTGCCTCTTTGGGCTGTGCCCCCCAACGAATTCGTCTTTGTCTTGCTCTTTGCTCTGACCAAAAGTGTGGTAGGAAACAATAGGGGGGCCATTGGAGCCGATAGTCTCATGAGAGTAATAAAAGCCCTGTCCATCTCCAGAGAACGCGAGACCCCGAAAGAAGCCGTGCTCAAGGCGGTCCTCTAGACGTTCCCGCCGGAGAACATCGAAGAACTCAATCGAACAAGAATCCTCTCCTCCCTCCCTCACGGCAAGGGCGAGAAGATTTCCATCTCTGGAAACATTGAGGATGCTTAGCGCACTTGCTCCGCATGTATCTTTTTCTCCAGGGTCAATGAGAATTACCTCGTTGTTATTGTCATCATCACGCATCGCAATCGCTGGTTGTTGTGCATGAGGCGCACGCTTCAAATAGAAGTAACGATTGCCCACCTTCCAGGGGTCAGAGATGGTTTCAACAGCCAACAACTTTTCGACGCGCCTTCGGATGCGGTCACGGCCGGTGATTGCATCCAAATACGCACGCGTATAAGCGGTCTGCTCTTCGAGCCACTTTCGAGTTCTCTGAGAGTTTTGGTCTTCGAGCCAGCGATAGGGATCCGTGATGGAAACGCTATGCAGGACGTCTGTTACAGGTTCAACGGGAGTTGTGGGCGGGGAATTTAGAGTGAGCGGCATTCGCCAATCTCCGATTCACGACCGTATCAGTGGCCCTTCGCGAGCGACCCTGAGAGGGGGCCGTTCCTCAGGTTTCCAAAATCACCTGCAACCTGAGTCGCCAGCTGGGACTCCGAAACTTTGTGGAAGGCGGGCCGACGTGGCGATACTGCGCGATGTTATCTACGGATTCAATCAAAAAGGGTACGCATATTCGGCCAAACGCACGCCGAGTCGGCCATGCACATAATTTACAGGAGGGGACATTCTCCTCAGAGGGTATGCTTGAAGAGTGGGAAGAACCCTCAGCGATCCGCCGCGACGGTTGGTGTGTTGTGCAGGTGCGCGTACAGGCCGCCGTTACTAATCAATTGTGGGTGAGTGCCTTGTTCCTCAATCACACCTCGATTGACTACGACAATGCGGTCAACCCAGTTAAGCGAGGAGATCCGGTGCGAGATAAAGACCATTGTCTGGTTTCGAAAATGCTGCGCCAGATTTGTGAGAACCCGTCGTTCAGATGGAGCATCCAACGCCGATGTCGATTCGTCCAGCAGAAGCAGCGAAGGGTTCTGAACCACAGCGCGAGCCAAGGCAACACGCTGGCGCTCGCCACCTGACAATGCACTGCCTCTCGGGCCAAGCGGACTGTCCCAAACCTTGGGCAGGCGTTGCAGTAATTCCTCGAGATCGGCAATTTCAATCGCATGACGCAGATCTTTCATTGTTGCGGAGGGATTTCCCAGCAAGACATTCTCTTTCAGAGTTCTATCGAAGAGGACGGCGTCCTGCATGACGTAACAGAGTTTTGTTCGAAGGCATCCGAGTCGCAATTCTCGAATGTCGATTCCGTCGATATAGACGGCGCCGGAATCAACGTCATACAGCCTGGCCATCAGCTTCGCGACGGTACTTTTGCCGCTCCCACTCACGCCGACTAACCCGACTTTGATACCGGCCTCCAGTTTTAGGTCGAAGCCCTGCAGGACGGGCTGCCGACCGGAGTATGAAAACGAGACGCCACGCATCTCAACATAACCACGAGTTGGTGAAGGAAGATGGAGCGCGGTGGGCTTTTCCGTCACGCTCGGCGTCATTTCGATAACTTCGAGGATTCTTCGAATGCTCGTTTTCAGCCGGTTTAGCCTTGAATAGATCTCTACCGCAGCGTGAAGGGGGTCAAAGAGTCTCGCCATGTAACTGTAGAAAGCAACGAGGCCACCAATTGTCAAAGCTCCCGCAAACACCTGGTAGCCGCCAAATCCGAGGATGGCAATGGTGCCGAGAGCGATCACCGACATATAGGACGTGCTGAACAATATCTCGATCAGGCTCCGATGATTGATTGCTCTCAGTTTTGCAGAGCCTCGCTCCATGAATGCTCTCGTTTGATTGTGCTCCTGGTGCAATAGCTGGATTTGGATGATGGAGGCCAAATGGTCTTGGAGAAAGTTACTTTCTAGGCTGGATTGCTGTTGCGCATCATCCGAGGCCGCTCGGAGCAGGGCTTCGAAGTGCCTCTGAAAGACGAAGAAAACAGGGATGAGGGGAAGCACCATGCATGTCAACCGGAAATCCAGAACGGACATTGTTCCGAGCACAAAAATCGTGGTGAAGGTGGCCTGAAGAGCATAGGGCACGAGACTCGATCCCAATTCTGCCACCTGATCAATGTCCTGTTGCATTCTGTAGAGCTTTTGGCCCGTAGGTGTTGTTTCGTGGTAGTCCGCGGAGAGGCGGTTCATTTGCTCGAGGATTCCCAATCGAATGCGGAAAACGAGATTCTGCATTGTGCGGGAATAGATCAATGCTCCAAGGCCCGAAAAACCCAAGCGGGCTGTATAGATTAGGAAAAATCCTGACGCGGCAAGGAGCAGTAAGTGGGTGTCTTTCCGGGGAAGAATTCTGTCAATCAGCCATTTAATGATTAGCGGGTCCAACAGAAACATCAGACTACTTAGGACGATTAAGGACACGCTGAGAAGATGAGCGCGGATGAGCGGGCGTAATTGGCGGGCAAACCAACGAAACTGAGGGTTAAGTTTCAGACTCAAAAGTGCTCCTCCGGTGTTTCGATCATCCAGCCTCGAGACCCGAGCGAACAAATAATGTGGCCATTTGGGATGGGCTACGGTCGCCTGGACACATGGCCGCGAGATTGATCGGTGCTAAGTGGATGTGGGTGAAGTGGGTCTCCCTTTCCTCCCTGTGGTAGCCTGTGAGATCTTTCCAATCGACATTAGATATGCAGTCGTGGATTTTCGCCCCTCCTCAATTATGGTCAGTAGGAAGTTCGTAAATTCTCCAAGCTCCAAGGTCCTCACTTCTCGCCCCAGAGCGAGTTCAACTGCTGGGTGGAAATCGGTCCGGTCGAGAAACGTCACGGTCATGTCGTGCTCTTTCCAGTGGTAAACCAACAAAGTCTTATCCTTTCATCGCGGCTGCGGGAATTAGGCACTCGGAACGGCGCAATAACTTCAAACCGTCTTGTGCTGCATGGGGCCATGTGAAGCACACGTCGGGTCGGATTGAGACAGACCTAAGGCGTTAAGCAGCACATTCCCTTCGACTCCAGATCCTCCGGAATTCCAACGGGCTCAGGCGAAACAATTCCTTAAAGCTCCTGGTGAATTCGGCAGTTCTGCGATATCCGATGTCTAGCGCGATCACCTTGACGGGTTCCTGCGTAGCCGCCAATTGTCTTGCTGCGAAAGCGAGCCGTTTGTTCTTGGCGTATTTTCTGAAGCTCATACCGACTAAGGATTTGAACAACCGTCGTGCTTGACGCCCGGATGTGGCCAATCCAAGCTCTTCGCAAACCTTCTCGATACTCAGTCGATCTCCAGCTGAATGACCGTCGATGAATTCTTTGATTCTCTCGGCGCGCCAATCTGCGTTAGGGGATGAGCTTCGTTTTTCGCGAATTACCCGTCTCACGAACGAATCAGAATTATCTAGGAGTTGGACACCAGGCCTCTCATAAGTAATCGCGCTAATAACCATCACGGGTTTCCTTTCTGGGGCTGGGCGACGATACTTCGGTCGTAGACCGCGCGAAATGTTGCGCTAACCTGCGGCTCGCGTAACGATGCAGTTCTCTACCGCAGATGCTTATCACATGGCGGCTTCCGGTATAGGCTCCCCTCTACATCCCTGAAATCACAGGTCCAGGCCGCCGGTGCATTCGACAGGTCGGTTCCTAGGGAGGCACACCATGTGTTCCGAAACATGTCAAACCCGCGACGCGGCGGCCTTGGGCTCGTGAAACAAGCCGTTCCGTTGAACGAGCCCCATTTCTTCCAACTTCGTTAGGTACTCGTTGATGTCGCGCTCGAGGTCCTCATGGGAGATTTTGTAGTGAGTTGCCATCACATCCGCGAGTCCCCGAAGATCGATTCCTGAAAGGCTCGCAGCCACTGTGCTCCAGACTCGCGCTGCAACTGGGTTGAGGCTGTAGCAGAGGCCCTTTCGAATATCGAGAAGCACAGCACCATCTTCGGAATATGTGGCACGGACGTTTGAAGAAACTAGCCATTTAGCAATTGCATCCGTTTTCACGTTTTCCCTCCTGCAGAAGTGTCCGAATTCGAATCAAACGGCCCCGGGGCTAGCTGAGGACGTTAGTAAGACTGAAGGAGTAGTCTGGAGTCCGACGAAGCTCCTCTGTCTCGCGCCACCGCTTGTGTGGCAACGCGTTTGAAGTTGTGACTCAAATTTGAGTTAGTGTGTAAAAAAAAATGTTTTTGCTCTGAATCCGGGCCAAGACTGAGACAAGGCTAAGCGGAGGTGTCCGGTTCGAAGAGTGTTGTCGAGGCTGTTGTCTGGTTGGTTTCAAAGACTTACGGACAGCAATTGCGCTGGCCCGCTCTTTGGTTGGGCGATGCGGGTAGGTCGGGGTCCGAGCCGCAATTTCCATCCCTAGAGAGAATTGTGGCCGAGAATCCGACCTGATGTCGTTACGCCATTGCGTTCTTTGATACTCGACTGTGACCCAAGCGGTTGCTGCCAGCAGCTTCAGAGTCCCGTGCTCGCTGACCATTCAACAAATGTTGCTCTGTTCTGTTGGCCAAGCTTGGCACAAAGCTATCCGGTGGCGCGAGAGTCCGAGTTGGGGTATGTTAGAGGGGACGATAGAATTCCTTCTCTTATTTGAAACGCTAGGTACTATTGCAACACTACCACGTATAGAGTAGCGTACCTTTATGACCCGGGGTCGGTCACTCCCGTCTAGGAATCCTCCGGGCCCTCCCGGGCAACGCATCAAAGCCCTGCGCGAGGCCTTGGGAATCAGCGGTCGAGATGTGCAAACCTATAGCCGCTTAATTGCGCATTCGCAAGGGAACAAAAGATATTGCATCTCCCACAGTTCGCTAGTCGAGATCGAGAACTCCACCAGGGTCCCGAGTGTCCACAAACTTTTCACATTGAGCGCACTCTATCGAATTAATTTCGTGGACCTTCTTCTGTTCTTCGGAATCGATCTGGATCAGATCAACACTGCTCGCCTCGCAGTCAAACTACCCAAAACTCATCTCGTTCCTTCGGAGATCTATGACACGGAACGCCGTGTGAGTTTTCCGGTGAGGTTTGATCCGGGAGCGAGGATCGAGGAGACGAACCTCCTTTCTCGGATAGTGCAGACTTGGGGCGAAATACCCATAGCGTTCGTTCAGAATCTCGGACTTCGGAAATATCTCTACGGATTCATTGGGATGGATGACTACACGCTGTACCCAATGATTCGTCCCGGCGCTTTCATCCAGATAGATGACGAAGACATCAAGATTGACCCGGACCCAGGAGACAACGAGTTTGAGCGTCCTATCTACTTCTTTCAGCTTAGAGACGGCTATGCATATGGCTGGTGTGAATTGGAAGGCAAGGTCCTGAGCATCATTCCTCATTCGATGTCGGGGAGAAAAACACGACAATTCAACTATCCGGACGACATAGACGTTGTGGGCCGGGTAGTTGCGGTGGCGATGCCTCTCCGGCGGAAACCGGACCGATCATCCTTGCCTGTCCCTGACACAAAGAGAATTCACTAAACCACCGGAGATGTCCTTGCCGATCCCTAACCGGAGTCAACCGATTCTACAACCATTCCAAATCGGTACACCTAAACCGAAGTTCTATTGCTCTCGCTAAGTTCCTTTGTTCTGCTGGTTTAATACCAAAGAAGTAACTAGGCGATGCTCAAATTACACCCCGGAGGAAGACTTAGGGCGATCCGCAAGCACGTCGGGATTTCCACGCGTCAAGTCGAACAATACAGCCGTCAGATCGCAAATACCGAAGGCAATGCGAAGTTCTATATTTCCAATGCGTGGCTCAGCCAGATAGAGGCGACGGGGTCAGTCCCGAGTGTTCAAAAGCTCTTCAGCTTAAGCGTCATCTACCGGATTAATTTCGTCGAGTTGCTGTCTCTGTTTGGGATCGACCTGGAGAGAATCGGCCTCCATCAGCTCGAAATTCGTTTGCCGAAAACGCACATTGCAAGGCTCGAAGTTTACAATAAAGACGGGACCGCCGCTTTTCCTGTGCGCTTCCACAAAGAGTTTAGCCTGGAGAAGACAACTCTGCTCTCACGTATAGTGAAAATCTGGGGGGAGGTCCCAATTTCCGTCATTCGGCATCTGGATATCAGGCATAGTGAATACGGTTATGTCGGCCTTCGAGACCATACGATGGATCCCCTTGTCCCACCGGGCTCTTTCGTTCAGATTGACAACCAAGTGCGCGACCTCCTTAGTCCCTGTTCGTGGCGGACAGAATTGGATCGGCCAATTTATTTTGTAAGAACTCCATCTGGGTACGTTTGCTCTTGGTGTGAACTGAAGAGGAATCAGTTGACCTTGGTGCCCCATCCGCTGTCACGCAGCCGCCTTCGGCACTTCGCCTATGGCCGGGAAGCGGCAATCATCGGTAGAGTGATCGGAATTGCTATGCGGATTGTTCATCCTGAGAAACGGGCTTCTGACGTGTCTGTAAGATCGCCAAAGCCATCTTGACGTTGGACAAGAAAACCTCAGCCTCCAATTCATCGCACTCCGAGGGAATCGTGACCCGATACGATCCAAGGTGTTTCCAACTCTTCAAAAACTCCCCCGGTTGTTCATCTGTCGAGGACATATAGTTCCTCAGCTCCTCGATCAATTCTTCCAAAGAAACGTACACAAGCCGATCGAAAATTTCTCTGTGGCACATTGCCATTGCTTTGGATGCAGCATTGTGGCTGAAGTGAAATTCCAAGCCGTCGTGATAGTACTGGCCGCTGTTACAATCGCGCGAAGATGCCAAATAAACTAGACGACTAAAGTCGCCCGGGAGTCTTGAGAGCGTGCGATTTCTGAGGTCAGTTACAGCCGGTTCAACGTCGATGTTTCTCTGTTCTAAGCTCACATCTCCGCCTTATTTAGTTCCGAGCCGTTTCGTGGTTGAAATTCGTTCCGGTCACTCTGCAGCTTGCAGGGTCAACCCTTGCCATGAGTTGCTCAAATGCGCCACGCAGCTGTGCCGCCCATTGAAGAATTTGTCCGACGATCTTGCGAGTCCGGACAGGACCGTGAAGCCAGACCCAGCCGATCAGAGAGTTGCACAGAATGAGGAACAGAAAGTAGCTCACAGCAAGCCTTATCTCCGTCGCGAGGTGCAGATCTTTGCTCTGCTGCGCGCCCGCCACATGTGCGCGCATGACCTGCGAGACTCGCTTACGCGTACGTCGAAGCCAGGAAATGGCAAGAACGGTGCGTTCGCGCTGAAACATTCGCTGAATTTCTGAAGGCGTGTCATGTGAGATGAAATCCCAATCCTCCGGACCAAATATCCTTTCACCAAGATCTCTATGTGGGGCAGTCCTACCAAGACCTAACCGATGTTGTCGGGGTGTTAGTAGTTCTGCGCGGCCTGCACGAGTTACAAAGCTCTGTCGAGCCCATAAACACAGGGCGGCCAGAAGCAACAATCCAATGCCGAGGTACGGTAGTAGCAACTGGATCATAGTTCACCGTCCAGCTTCAAGAACGACTGCGCTCTGGACAGGACTCTCTTGGTCTTATTGACAAGGAATCTATAGTCGAGCTCTATCTGGGATTCAGTTTCAGCCTCGGGATTGGGTTGATAGGACCACAGAGCCAAGCTCCAGATGAACAGGGCAACTAGATACGCTATGGGCTGCACAAACCGCCATGCTGGGCGAAGGCCATATCCGGGTAGAGATCCGAAGGCCAGGGACATTACGCTGGCGCAGATATAGAAGCCATAACCTAAAGTGATCCCTTTGAGGTTTCTACCAATCGGGACCCAATAGTAGGCAAGCAATGCGACGATGCCAAATAGCAACAATGCCTGAACTGTTCTCAGGCTCCGCTCGAGTTCTGCCGATGTCGTCGCCGGTGACCAAACAGGGCTACTCAGCGCATTCGCCATGACTTTCAATATGACTGCGCCCAACACGACCAAAAGAAAAGTCCGTGCGATGCGTGCTGCACCCGGTGAGCTTTTCAGCGCATGCTTGTAGATTTCGAGGATGACTGCATAGCCGACAGATGCCGCGAGAAATTCTGTATACCAGTAGAAGGCCGGGTAACTAATCGGACGGAAGTGGAATATAGAGAAACGGACGACTTCGAGGAAAAAAACAGTACTTAGGTAGAGATAGAAGGCAGGATACTTCCCGTAAAGTTTCGCTTTGCCGGAACGCACCAGAACAAAAGCTTCTGTTGCACTCACTATCCACCACAGAATTTGCGAGAACACACTCGGCGCCGTTACGGGGACGCAGGCTGAATATTAACACACAAGGAGGGAAAAGAATGGGCATCTTCTCCCTCCCTGCATTCGTGCGGAACGTGTCAGGAAAGCTTCGGAACCCAGGGGATTGGAATTGGCGGCGGCACAGGTGCTCCTCCATCAGCTTTCAAGACAGAATTTGAAGAAGTTGCCGTATGGTTTGAACCGGCTCGCGATAAAACACTTCCTAGAATCGCAAGCGATAGAAGCCAAATCAGCTTTCGTACTTTCATGGTAACTCCTTTTCTCGGTTAGGGTTGGGCCGGTGACAAGAGACTAGTGTGGTTGTCCTAGAACGCTCAAAACTCTCGTTATCCGCTCGGCCCGCCGAGCACCTATTCGGGCAACTTCTGGAAAGCGTGCAACTCCATTGGCTTGGCGGGGCCAGGTTCCAGACGTCTTGTTTGAGCTTTGAGTCATGGGTGGGATGTTGAGGCACTGAAGCGAGGCGAAGCACGAACGACAGAGTGCCACCGCGCGGATCTCTGACCAACAGCCAGAAGGACATCAGAGAGTCTGCTGTTAGATTTTTGGGAGACTCGGGGTTGAATTTGGAGGTACAGTCTTGGTGGACCTCATATCTCAGGAGGAGGTAACGAGAGCGTGATTATTGGAGACCGCTTACGTGATATGCGCGAGCAGAAGAAGCTCTCGCAAGGGGATATTGAAAAGAGGACTGGTCTGCTTCGGTGCTACATTTCGCGCGTTGAAAACGGACACACGGTCCCGGCTATCGAATCATTGGAAAAGCTGGCCCGCGCGTTGGAGGTCCCCCTCTATCACCTTTTTTATGATGGTGACGAGCCGCCTAAACCGCCGAATCTTCCCAAGCGGAAGTCGTCTGACGACATCGCCTGGGGGAGCACCGGCAAAGATGCGCGCTATCTCAACAAACTCCGCCGTCTCTTGGGCAAAACAGAAGAAGAAGATCGTAAGCTTCTTCTGTACATGGCCCAGAAAATGGCCCGGCCGAGAGCTGGTCGAGCCACGAGCAACTAAAATCCGGTTGGCGGGTTGGATGCGGATAGCTGTCACAATTGGTCAGAAAGGATTCAAGCCACACCGGAGTGGGGCTGCAAGGGGTGACAAGATGGACTGCCCGAAGTGCAGTAGTACTGACCTAAAGAAAGTCTCGCTGGCGTACCAAGAGGGGCTTTTTCACCTAGATACGCGGACCCGAATGTTGGGACTTTTGTTCGCCAGTGGAGGGCCCGACGTCATGGTCGGAAGAGCGACCACGAGTGGTGTACAACAATCGAGCCTTTCCAAAAGCCTCGTTCCTCCTACCAAGTGGTCCTACCTCAAATTGATTCTGTGGTCTGCCGCGACTACGTTCGTGGCCCTCATAGCCTACGTCCGTGTTGTAATGACCAGCCCGCCCCCCGTGTCATCGCTTCCCGTGAAGCTCTACGTTGCAATAGCTCCCCTCGTGTTCATTTTCCTTTTTATTTCGATCTGGCGGCACAACCATTCCACCTACCGGCTGAAATACTCACAGTGGAACGATTCTTATATCTGTCATCGGTGTGGCACAGTTAGCCGACACGGTTCCGCTAGCAGTCCACTTTCCTAAGCGCGAAACGCTTACAGAATATTTCGATGTCCACAGTTTGAAAAGTGCTAGTGCTGACCTAGATTCTTAATGATTGGTACGTTGGAGTCTCGAAACGGCCGAAGCCAACAACTCTGCGAGATCCCAAACTCCCTGATCGAACAAGGAACTAATAGCGTCGCACGACGCGGCAGTGATTTCCTCTCCTGGTCCGGTTTCTTCGCGCCTCCATCGGAATAGCTGGCCTCCGGTGAGGATATAATTGCCGAGCCGCAAGGCGCCGGAATGTGTTTCGTCAATTTTGCCGTTGTACAGCAACATCAAAATCAGCACCGCAAGCGGGGGCGTCTGAGTGATGTGGAGGGTTGTCGGAGATGCGTACACCTGGTGAAGCGTCTTTTTCATCGGAACAAAAAGATCACGAACAACTGCGGACTTTCCGGCCTCACATGCAGCGAGAAAGACGTATTCGGGCTCAAACGGCTGGAGCCAGTTACCCACGCCGCGCCAGCTGCAAAGAACGGAGTCGCTGGTGAGTTCAAGCCCGGCTTGATTGCTATGACCAACGATCAAAATCGACCGAAAACGGCCATGCTCATCGAACGTCTCGGCAAGATCTCGCATTAGTCTGTCTACGGAGGATGTCCTCACAAGGACGATTCGCTTGTGCGGCCGTAGCGCTCTGGCAAAATCATTATTGGTGAGTCGGGCAAAGGCCGTGCCAAGGTCCATGCCATCGGCAGCAAGCTTTGTGGAATTGCACTCGATGATCAGCAGATCCTTTCGCCGCGGCTTTCGTTGCCGGAGTCTATCGCCGCGTTCTTTCCCCCGCGCGGATTTCGAAGTGGGCTTGTTGCGCGACGCTCTCGGCAAGGAGGAAACCTCTTGCCAAGCGTATCAGACTCGCGCGACGGGAAGTGCAGGCGAATCGATGTCTCCACAGCTGTCTTTTGCGACTTATCCGCATCAACCGTGAGGTGAATTCGAAAATGCGGGAATTTTCCTTGCATCATCCTTCGGTTCCCGCACTGAATGACAAAAGACGCTATTGCCAACATCACTCAGATCGCGACCTTTCAGAATTCTCGCTTTTCACACGCGACTGAGACGATGGACAATTTTATCGTTTGGGTAGAAAGTGTTGAAATCATGGCCATTGCCCAGGCTAGTCCGAAGAACACGATCACCGAGGTGACGCGACGCGCGATTATCGACTATCTCTCGGTTGGCCGCCAATGGTCCGGCAGTCTGAATGAGGATGAATTCCTGGGGCGGATTTACGACCTCAAGCGAATGCCTTCCACGGACTACCGGCATGAGTACGACGACGCTGCGAAGGACATCCACAAGCATCGCGTGATGAACTCGGACTGGTCTGACGACTGGGTATTCACGGATGGACGTTTCGATTTGCTGCACGGCCCGGACGAACCGTTTCTCAAATTCCTTGCGGAGACCGTCCACCCCATCGTTCGGCCGGACACGGCCGAATCCGAAAAAATGACCACCGAATACAATACGCTCCTGGCCGCCGATGGATGGGAGATCCACCCTATCAAGGAAATCTCCGGAAAAGCCGTCTTCGGATATCGGCGCGCCATCGACAGCGCGCGGCCGCATTTGCAGGAAGCGGCGCGTGTCGCCGAGGCTCTCAGCGGGCACTACGTCGCGCAGCAGGTCCGGCGTATGCAGGAAGCGGTAGAAAAAGACCCTGAGCTTGCCATAGGAACGGCGAAGGAATTCCTGGAGACGCTGTGCAAGACGATATTGAGTGAACGGGGTATGGACGTTTCCAAGAATGAAGATTTTCCCGCGCTTGTAAAAACCACTGTTAAGAGCCTGAGCGTGGTGCCTAAAAGCCTGGCCGCGCAGCCACAGTCGGAGAAAACCATCAGTGCCTTGCTGGGCAATCTTGCCGCTATCGGCCACCAGCTGGCGGAAATGCGGAACCAGTCCGGCACAGGTCACGGGAAGTCTACCGAACACGTGAGCCTGGAGAAGAAACATGCGAAGCTGGCGGTCGGCGCAGCCGCAACGCTTGCAGTTTTCCTCTACGAATGCCATGAAGCTGAGAAACCCGCTTAGAACAGAATTCAAGGATGTTCGTTATTGAAAGAAAGCCGCCCACCAAGGGCGCGCCGTCAGCGAAACTTAGGTACACCGTCGCCGAACTGCTGCAACCCATCCGGACTTGCGCCGCACGGTTTGCGCGCGTGCGCCTTCGCGAAGGTCATCCTTAAAGATGCAAAGGCAGTCGTCAATCTCGGAGGGTGCCAGGCGCGAAAACGCTTTGGGCAATATCTTTGGATCAAACGACTCGCCACGGATGTTGAACACACGAGCGCCCGTCCTTGTGCCTGCGTGCAGATACACGTGCCTCGGTGCTTTGCCGAAATGAGCGCCGATCCGGTGAGAGATGTCGTACACGGTGAGCGCTCCAATACCCTTGGTGTTCCCAGTCTCGCGTTCCACGAGTCGATGAAGAGCGGCGAAGTCAGCCGCCTTGGCAAGCTTGCGTCCGATCCCTTGGAGCTGTGCCTCCACCTGTTCGAGTACCGTCCTCGGGATGCGCCGCTGATGCGGATGGCGCTTGCCGCTCGGCAGTTCACATAGCGCAGCCTTGCGGATGGCCGCAGACGGACTGCGCTGTATTTCGAAGAAGCGCATTTCCGCGCGCGCGTCGTCGCGATATTCGTCGATATAGTCGTTGACGATTTCGTCGAAGGTCATCGGCGTCCCCCGGGCCGCAGCCACTCCTGTATTTCATCGTCCTGAAAAGCTATTTTTGCAATTTCAGAATCAAGAAAAAGACAGGAATTGTGAACAGCGCGAGCAGGAACTGAATAGCAATGTAACTGCAAAGCTGCGAGACGATCAGCCTTCGGGTGACCGTGGACTGTTGTTTAGGAGTCGGCGGAGAACCGGCCGCCACTGCTGCAATCATCTTGCCCGCACGTCGAAATTTAAAAAGACACCATACTCCTACCAGTGCCAGAAGCAGATTGTGGCATTCGAGATACCTATTCCAATCAAAACGAACGGCGAGATCGGCAACAATATTCAGGATTGATGCGGCGGTCTGCGGCAACAGGAACAAGGCCCCGATTGAGTACAGGTAAATCGCATCCGCATTATCAGCAAAACGAAAAAACTGGCGCTTACGTCGAAGCAAAAAGCGAAACAAGGCTGCGTTGAGAACAAGGCTGCCTCCGACAACCAGCAGCCAATATGACTGTTCTAGATTTGAGAATTTGACGATTGCCTGAAGCAGGGTTCTATCGCGATGGAACAGTTTCTCGCCCTCTCTGCCCACCTCCGCGCCACCTTCCAATGCGCGTTCACCTATCTCGATAGCCAGCGCCTTTAATCTGGCCTGGCGAGCGTCGAAATAAGCCTGTTCGTCCGGCGTCATCTGCGAACGCGGCTTGCCGGCGTCGCGCTCCTTAACCAG
>JABDEK010000042.1 GCA_013287135.1 Acidobacteriota bacterium
GACGCAGCACTACTCGGTCGCCGACCATATCCGCGCAATTTGCGACCACACGGGCAAGGATCTCTTCGATTTTGTGGTGATCAACCGATCGCGTGTTCCCTCGAGCCTGTTGCGTCGTTACCGCGCGCAGTATGCCGAGCCGGTGGATCCATCATTTGATGAACTGGACCGCATGAAACTTCGCTATGTTACCGGCGACCTGCTACACGACCGTGGAGTTGTAAGGCACGATCAAGGGCGGCTAGCTCGGCTTCTGCTTGACCAGTTTGTAAAACCTCAACCGCGCAATTAGACTATTTGTGATATGGACGCCAACCTAAATCAAAATGCTTTTCTTGCGCCGACTGGCCCGTGTTCGTATACTGGCCGCCGCCGTTCGAGGTGCTGCACGAGGCTCTAGTGTCGTAAAGTGAAGCCGACGCGACTTATAATTAAATTCATAGCGGTCGAGCAATTCTGGAGGTTGTCATGTCAGCGGTCTCGCAGGAAGAACTGAACGTTTATAAATCCGCCGAGGCCCGCTTTGAAATTGCTGCGCAGAAGTTAGGGCTGGAAGACGGGCTTTATCGTTATCTGAAGTATCCCAGCAAAGAAATCACGGTTTACATTCCGGTGCCACTTGACACTGGACGACTAGAAGTTTTCATCGGTTATCGAGTTCTGCACTCAACGATTCGCGGACCGGGCAAGGGCGGCATAAGGTTCGCTCCTGACGTTTCTCTCGATGAAGTTCGCGCACTAGCTGCGTGGATGACCTGGAAATGTGCCGTGGTGAATATCCCGTTCGGCGGCGCGAAGGGCGGAGTTATTTGCGATCCCGGCAAACTTTCGAAAACGGAGCTTGAGCGCATCACTCGACGTTACACCGCTGAATTGAGCGAATGGTTTGGGCCCGAGCGTGACGTTCCTGCGCCCGATATCGGAACGAATGAGCAGACCATGGCGTGGGTAATGGATACATATGCTATGCATGTGCGCCAGGCGACCACGGCGGTGGTTACCGGCAAGCCGCTCGAATTGGGTGGCTCGCAGGGACGCAAAGAAGCCACTGGGCGCGGGTTAATGATTTGTTGCAACAACGCGCTCGCAAAACTGAAAATGAAGCGCGAAGGCTGCCGCGTGATCATTCAGGGTTTCGGCAACGTTGGCTCTCAAGCCGCGATATTAATGCATGAAGCGGGGTACAAAATTATCGGGATCGCAGACATTCACGGGGGGCTCTACAACGAAAAAGGGTTCGATATTCCGGAGGTAATTGACTGGGTCTACGGCCAGCGCAAACCTCTGCCAGAATTTCCCGGCGGGGGAGCTAAAATGACGGCGCAAGAAGTTTTGTTTCATCCCTGCGATATTTTGGTGCCAGCCGCTACCGAAAATCAGATTACGACACAAAATGCCGGTCGCGTAGATTGCAAGATTCTTTGCGAAGGAGCTAATGGACCGACGACCTCGCACGCAGACTCGATCATCGAGAATAAGGGGATTTTTATTGTTCCGGACATTCTCGGGAACGCGGGCGGGGTTACGGTTAGTTATTTCGAATGGGTGCAGGATCGCCAGGGGTTTTTCTGGCGGGAAAATGAAGTGAACGAACGCCTGCAAGATGTCATGGACCATAGTTTCGAACAAGTGGTACGCTTCGCCGAAACGCACCGCGTGAATAATCGAATCGCTGCTTATATTGTGGCGATTGACCGTGTAGCGCGCGCACTAAGGCTTCGCGGGATTTACGCCTAAATTGATTGGCCAAGTCTCTTAACCTGGAGGCAGCGATGTATCCTGATTCCATTTCGCCGGGCGCTCTGAAGACAGAAGACGAACACCGTCGAGACATTTGTGCTGTGGGGCGGTGGATTCACGATCGCGGTTATGTAGCTTCGACGGATGGAAATATTTCGCTTCGTCTAGACCCTCATCATGTCCTCACTTCACCAACGGGACTTTGCAAGGGCATGATGACGCCGGACGATCTAGTGGTGACTGATCTTGAAGGCAAAAAGGTCAATGGCCGGCGGAACCCTTCATCCGAGTTGGGAATGCATCTTTTGGTTTATCGGCGGCGTCCAGACATAAACGCTGTATGCCACGCGCACCCTCCGGTCGCGACCGGATATGCCGCTGCAGGCATTCCTCTAAATAAAGCCTTGTTATGCGAATTGGTGCTTTCGCTGGGATGCGTCCCGGTGGCTCGCTACGGTACGCCGGGAACATCCGAGTTGATAGAAGCAATCGAGCCATTGGTGGAGGGCTATGACGCTATCCTAATGGCAAACCACGGAGTGGTGACCTATGGCCCGGATCTGTTGAAGGCCTTCTTCCGAATGGAAACTACTGAGCATTTCGCGCGTGTCGCGCTCGTCACACAGATGTTGGGTAAACAAGTGCTTTTGTCAGGATGCGACGTGGAGAAATTATTTGCGGCGCGCGCCCGTTACGGTTTGCAAACGGCATCCAATTTGGGTCCGGAATCGCCGGTTACCTCCGAAACTGTGGAAACAGAGCGCATCAATTTGACCCGACGCGAACTGGAATCTCTGGTGGATGAAGCGGTGAGGCAGGATCGTTCGCGGCGGTAAGCTGTTCTCCCCTCGGATCTTTCAAGTTTTCCCATCTGAAAGAAGGCGGGCAGAAGCTGGTCTGGCTGCTGCCCGCTCACGGATCTTCGCTTTTCGTTATTGAGCAACCTCCACGTACTTCATTTTTCCGCCGAAGTGGATTTCCTTAATCTGATTTCCATCAACGACGACTGTGGTGAATTTCGCTTTGCTACTTTCGTCTTTCCATTGGATGGGAACTTCCGCTACCACTTTCCCGCCTTTTGAAAACTTGGCGTGCGTGTCATCAGCGGTCACGGAATAATCTCCAGCCTTAAGGTCAGAACCACCCAGGGTGGCCGGCTTCAACAGTTTTACATCCGACTTCACGATTGGAGTAACAGTCGATTTAGCATCTTTCGCTGGGGTTGTGTGGGTTGCGATTGACAACACGAGCGCCAGAGCCGCAAGTACGGTTAGCACACAATTCATTTTGCGACGCGACATTTTAGTTCCTCCTCAAATCCGACTTTGAATCTCACTCGCCCCTTGCACGCACTTAGACGTAGTGGTAATCGCGTCGAAAGCAATGGCGACACTAAATTCACAATTATTTTTATTTGTGTTTTCTAATTCTGATGTCGTGCGAAAACGAACACTGTTCATCCCCATATCGAACAATTGACCATGACAATTTTGTGAAAAGACAAGTTCTTATGAATATTCGTATGCGATGAGATTACGCAACTGTTTCAGCCTGAGATTTATCTGGAGGGGCGGATTCGCGAGGACACGCGAGTTGGCCGCGAATGGACACACGCGCGCCGGAGTGCGCCGATGGCTGATTACATGTACGGGCGAATACGGCAATTAGTTCCCGAAAGTCAGACGAATCACGTTTAGCTTCAGTCCCAATGCCATCTCGCAGCCCGGGTCAGAAATGGAGTTGCGTTGACACTCTAACGAGGCTAATCAATAATCGCTCGATATGATTGGATCACTGCGCGGAAAGCTGATTGAAAAACGTCCCAATGTAGTGCTGATTGATGTGGCGGGAGTGGGCTACGAAGTGATTATTCCCCTTTCTACATTTTCCAGCTTGGGCGCTCTTCACAGCGAATCGACACTGCTGATTCATACCCACGTGCGAGAAGACCAGCTCGCGCTTTACGGTTTTTCTACTTCTCGTGAAAAACAGTGTTTCGAGCTCCTGATCTCCGCTTCTGGTGTAGGGCCATCGCTCGCCTTGAAAATTCTTTCAGGCATGAGTCTCGAAGAACTGATTCCCGCGGTGCGCAAAGGCGATTTAGCTCAGCTGGTTCGCATTCCCGGCGTAGGCCGCAAAACGGCGGAACGCATCGTTGTGGAATTGCGAGATAAATTAGCAGTCGTAGATGTACCGCAAGCCGGAAAGCCCGCAACGCGCTCGCAACTGGAATCGGATGTTGCCTCGGCGCTGGTCAACCTT
Organism: Acidobacteriota bacterium; assembly: GCA_013287135.1. GTDB lineage: Bacteria > Acidobacteriota > Terriglobia > Acidiferrales > UBA7541 > Palsa-295. Next base: position 4,003 of record JABDEK010000042.1, read on the forward strand.
GGATACGACATGCGATCGGTGGAGAGCGCCATTGAAAAGGCCGGAATAAAGTCCACTACTGATTTTGAGGAAGTTTTGCGCGCTGCACTTCAAATTCTGGGCCGTACATCTATGAAAAAGGCTGTCCGTGCTGGTCGAGAGGAATGATTGAAATTTCGTGCGCAAGAGTGCACGCTGCATTGGCAATAACTGCGAGGATTCCTTGGCGGATAAGATAACCGACGGACGAAATCGTATTATTTCGGGGAAAGCGCTGGATGAAGACGCGCGCATTGAGGCCAGCGTCCGGCCCAAGCGCATGGAAGATTTCATTGGGCAGTCGCGTGTGAAGGAGAATTTGAAGATTGCAGTAGATGCGGCGAGGAATCGCGGAGAGGCGCTCGATCACGTTCTGCTTTACGGTCCGCCAGGATTGGGGAAAACGACGCTCGCGCAGATCCTCGCCAATGAAATGGGTTCAGCCATCAAGATCACGTCCGGTCCGCTGCTGGAGAAAAAAGGCGATGTTACGGCCGTGCTCACTTCTCTCGATCCGCGCGATTTTTTCTTCCTGGACGAGATTCACAGGCTACAGCCTGCCCTCGAGGAAATACTGTATCCAGCGATGGAAGACTTTCGCGTGGACCTGATCATCGGCCAGGGGCCCGGCGCGCGCGTGCATCCTTATCAGTTGAACAAGTTCACGTTAATCGGGGCGACCACGCGCGCTGGGTTGATCATGGCGCCTTTACGTTCGCGTTTCGGGATTGTGCATCGGCTTGAATTTTATTCCGCCGAAGATATCCTGCAGATCGTTCAGCGCTCGGCACAAATTCTAGGTATCAAAATGGATGAAGAAGGTGCGCGCGAAATTGCGCGCCGCAGTCGCGGCACACCGCGTGTTGCAAACCGCCTGCTGCGAAGAGTTCGCGATTTCGCCGAAGTTCGCGCGAAAGGACACATCAACAACGCAGTGGCCCGCGACGCGCTTGCTATGCTGGGAATAGATGAGCACGGACTCGACGAAGTGGATCGCAATTTAATGCTGACGATCATTCAGAAATATTCCGGTGGCCCGGTCGGGTTGAATACGATCGCAGCTTCGCTAAGCGAAGAAGAAGATGCTATCGAGGAAATTTACGAACCGTACTTGATGCAACTAGGACTGCTAGACCGCACGCAGCGAGGCCGTGTGGCTACCGCTCTCGCCTATAAACACTTCGGTCTAGATGAACCTCGCCGCCAACCTGGACTATTCAGCTAAACACAATCTCTGTATTTCGTTCGTTCACGGCTTATTATTAGTCGCGGCTATGGCGGCAATCTATCTATCTCTGGGTTCAAATAAAGGAGACCGGGCGCAGTACATCGCTCGCGCTATAGCGGCTCTCGCGGAGCATGGCGTGGACGTTATTCAGGAATCGTCCCTTTATGAAACCGAACCTGTTGAAACAAGTTCGAAGACCTGGTTTTTGAATTGTGTAATAAAAGCAGAGACGAAGCTTCTTCCCCCGCAATTGATGCACACGCTGTTGGACATCGAGCGCTGGCTGGGGCGTCGAAGGCGGGTGTTGCGAGGACCCCGCGTGATCGATATGGATATTTTATTGTATGACGACCGAGTGGTACGCACGGATCATCTCGTGATTCCTCATCCGCGCCTGGCAGAAAGGCAATTCGTACTTGTGCCGTTTGCCGAGATCGCTTCAGAAACTCGGCATCCAGTTTTTAAGAATACGATTGCGGAACTCCTGGCGAAGACGTCGGACCGAAGTGAGGTGCGGCCGTATCGGGACAAATCGAAGGAATGAAATGCTGCTTGGCCCCTAACACTCGGGACTATCCGAGGTGCTGGCGATCGTGCAATTCTTTCTCCCGCTTCTTTCGATCTTCTTCTTCCTGCTTCTCAAATTCGACCAGTTCTTCTTCCGACATTTGATAATCCTCGCGTGATGCGAACATGGTGCCTCCGCGGCTACCCCCCGAACTATGGTTCTTACGCTGGCGTTTTTTGACAGCAGAAAAATCTCCCATGCTGCGAATAGGTTCGGCCAGCGCTCCGGATTCGACCAGCAGCTCGCTCACTTTTTCGAGGAAATCGTGAAGGTGATACGGCTTCAGCGAGTAGGGAAGCCCCTCAAGTTCGAGGACGGGCTGTGCTTGCTTAGCAGCGAGCAGCGGGACCAGAAAAAGCACGCGGATGCGCTTTGGAGGAGCCTGATCCTCGGCTTGCGGAGCTGGATTGGACTCTGTTTGCGCTAGTTCCTTTAATATGGAGAAAAGCTGGCCGCGCACGTCGGTGAGCGCGATATTCACGATGACGAGATTCCATTGGCCGCTAGCCAACTCCGCCATGGCATGCGAAGCAAGAGGGGCAATACGGACACGCCAGCCTTCAGAGTCGAGAACGTTTTTAAGCGCGCGCTGGCTTACTACGTCGTCATCGATTATGAGAATTCCGACTTCCGCCATGGCGCACTCCCGGGGGTTCGATTTCAGTATAGCGGAGGGAATCCTTCGCTGAACTTGACTCGCCTGCAGCGTTTCCATAGCGGCCTTGACTCCGCGTACAGGCGAAAATAAAGCGAATAATAATTCTTGACATAGCGAACAAAAGGCGAATAGAATGCAACTCGTGACGGCGAGGCTCCAATGGCCACTTCTCCCATTTTCCGATCTACTCCAGCGACGCTCCGGCGTCGAAGGCAAGGTCCGGAACAGACCAGTCTCACCCTTTTCCCCACAGCCGCTCGCCACGGCACCTGTGAGCAACCGAGTGACGCTTCCGCGCCCCCGGAGCCGGTTCCGACAGAGTCGGAATCACCGCTCCGAACGAAGCCCGCTACGGAACTGGTCGGCATTGCACGCCTCGCCGCTTCCTCTTTACGTGCTGAAGCCAAGCGCGGAACGGAGTATTTCCTTCTTCCCGTCAAATCAATCCTGAACCCGTGCGATTCAGAGAACGTGCCGTTCCGCTGGACGGTAAATCCCTACCGCGGGTGCGAATTCGGCTGCAAATATTGCTACGCGCGCTACACACACGAATACATGGATATTGATGGCGGCGAGTTCGAGACGAAGATTTATGTAAAGAAGGATGCCGGTGCACTGGTGGATCGTGATCTCTCTACCGAGAAAATCTGGGGAGAACAGATCGCCATCGGGACGGCCACCGATCCCTACCAACCGGCGGAGCGCGAGTTCGGAGGAACGCGCGCCATACTTGAAAAAATGGTGCAACGCGAAGGGCTGAGTCTTTCGATTACCACGAAATCGGATCAGGTAGTTCGCGACATTGATTTGCTGCGGCGTATCGCGGACCGGTCTTCGATCACGGTGAATATGAGCATTACGACGATACGCGTGCGCCTCGCACGAATGCTGGAACCGCGTGCTCCGCGACCGGATCTTCGCCTTCAGGCTGTTAGTAAGCTTCGCGAGGCGGGAATTTCGGCGGGTGTGTTAGCCATGCCGATTTTGCCCGGTATAACGGATTCTGAAAAAGACCTGGATGCCCTCGCGCGCGCTGCGCGAGATGCAGGCGCGCAATGGCTCGCGGGACGCGTGTTATTCCTCATGCCCGCCTCGTTGAAGCAGTTCATGCCTTTTCTCGACGAGAAGTTTCCAAAGTTATCAAAGCAATATCGCGAATGGTACGGGAGATATGAAAATATCCCCAAATTTTACGGGAAGGAAATCGCCGGACGCGTGGAAAAAGTGCGCCGTAAATATGAGCTCGGTGTGCGCACACTTGCAGATACATCGAGGGCTTGGAAATCGCCGCAAATGCAGCTCGTCTGGCAAGGGGGAATCAGGCAATGACCCGAATGAAAGCGAAAAGGCCAAGCCGTAGTGTAAGGAAGTTTGAGGTGCAGCCACAACCGGATGTTCTTATTTTGCTTGCGGATCCCAAATCCGTGCAAGGCGTTAAGCTAAAACATGTATCCACATTCACCATGCTTCTCTCGGTGCTATGTCTGTGCGCCTTCTTAATCGGGCGTGTTGGCGCAGTACCAGCAGGGAAAACACAGCAGGGACAAAAAGTTAGACGCCGGCAACCTGCGCAGTCTGGAATTTCTCAAGCGCAGCAATATGTTGCAGAATCATCTCAATTACGTACTCGTCTCCGAATTTCGAGTTAATCATTGCATTGTACAGCGCTCGACAGGGCCACTCCGCGCCGAAATAGTGACGAATGAATGAAGCGCGCTCGGCGTCCACCTCGGAAACCAATTGAGCGGCCTCTTTCTCGCTCTTCCCGAGTGTTCTGATGCGGCGGATTTTTTCATCTCGCGGAGCATAGATGAAAACGTGAAAAGCGTCCGGATGAGCTCGCAAAATGTAAGGTGCGCCGCGACCGACAATGACGCAGTTTCCGCGCGATGCGACATCCTCGATCACTTCCTGCAGCATAGCCACCATCTGATCCGCATCGAATCTGGAAGAGACCCCTTCCAGGGGCAGCGCTCTTTCGTAGCTTCCTCGTGCGAAAACCCTAAACAGCCGGTAAATCAAGGGGTCCATGCGTTCGTCGCACAGCCTGGCAGCTTTCTGGTCCACTTTGGCGAGACGCGCGATTTCCGCGGTAAGTTCTTCATCCCACAGTTTCCAACCCAAGTGTTCAGCGAGCCGGCGAGCAATCAGCGCGCCGCCGCTCCCGTATTCGCGTTCGACGGTGATAGTTCGGACCTGCACCGCACCCTCCAGAAACCCTAGTGTACTGCGATTGGGCCTCCGGGCTTAACTTTCTTCATCAGGAACACGAAGGGAATCATGACCAGCACCGCGACGGCCAGGAGCCAGAAATTATCGATGTAAGCAAGCATGGTCGCTTGCTGATCGAGCATATTTGCAACGAGCGCGTAGGCCTGGTGAGAAGCCTGATAAGCACTCGAACCGCGAGACATCAGCATCTGGGTGCTAGCCGAGATCATCGCTTGTAGACTCGGATTACCTTTGTGAATGTTATTGGCCAGGCTGGCTTGATGGAACTGAGCGCGACGCGCGAGCATTGTCGTGACAAGCGAAATTCCGATGCTGCCGCCTATATTCCGCGCAAGGTTGATTAGACCGGAAGCTGCGTTCGTTTTATTTTTTGGGAGGAAGGCATACGCAGCGGTATTGATGGGAACGAATAGAAACGCGAGACCGATAGTTTGGAATACACGTGCGGTTGCCAGAGTCCGAAAATCTATCGCGGTGTCAAACCGGGTCATGTGAAACAGGGCGAAAGAAAGCATACACATGCCGAAGAGCAGAAGCCGCCGTGCATCGTATCGACCGAGAAGAAATCCCACCACCGGCATCGCGATCAGTATGGCAAATCCTCCAGGCATCAATGCCAGCCCAGCTTTTTCCGCCGTATAGCCCATAATTGTCTGCATAAAAAGCGGTAGCAATACGGTGCTGGACATAAGCGCAAAGCCGACCATGAACATCAACAAATTTCCGATGGCAAATGAGCGGTCTTTAAAGAGATGGAGGTCAATGACGGGATCCTTGTGGTACCACTCCCAGATCAAAACGCCTAACAAGGCCGTTACGCTGATCGTCGTCATAATCACAATGAAATGTGATCCGAACCAGTCGTCCCGTTGGCCTTTATCCAGCACAACCTGCAAGGTGCCGAGACCCAGGGCCAGCAATCCCAATCCGATGTAGTCGATCTTGAAACCGGTACGTTTTCCCTCCTTCATATAGGGCGGATCGGAAATTAATCGGTTCGTTAGAAGAAGAGAAATAATTCCGACGGGTATATTGATGAAGAAAATCCAACGCCAATCGAAATTGTCGGTGATCCATCCACCCAAAGTAGGGCCAATCGCCGGAGCAAGCACAACCGCCATGCCGTAAACTGCGAATGCCATTCCGCGCTTGGCGGGTGGAAATGTATCCGCAAGAATGGCCTGTTCGCTTGGTTGAAGGCCTCCACCACCTGCGCCTTGTAACACTCGAAAAAATATCAACATCCCGAGGCTGGGCGCCAATCCGCATAGAAATGAGCTGATGGTGAAAATCGCCACACAAGACATGTAAAAGCGCTTGCGCCCGATCATTTGGGAAAACCACCCGCTCATCGGCAGAACAATGGCGTTCGAGACCAGATAGGACGTTAAAATCCACGTGCTTTCATCTTGGCCGGCGGAAAGACTGCCTGCAATGTGAGGAAGCGCAACGTTCGCGACACTGGTGTCTAGCACTTCCATGAATGTCGCTAGCGTTACAGTGAGCGCGATAATCCAAGGATTTACCGGCGGACGTTGATAGGTCTCAGATGCCATGGGTTCGCGGAGGTCACTTCACGTAAACTTTGGCTTCCACGGACATTCCTAACCGCAGCGAAAGATCTTTGTTTTGTCCTGGCTCCAGGACGATTTTTACAGGTATGCGCTGAACGACCTTAACGTAGTTACCGGTTGCGTTCTCTGGAGGCAGCAAGCTCAAGCGTGCGCCACTGGAATTGGCAAAACTATCGACGTGTCCATTGTAGGTTCGGCCGTTAGAGTCTACGGATATTTTGGCGCGTTGTCCCACGCGCATATTTTTCAACTGTGTCTCTTTGAAATTCGCTGTGACCCAAACATCTTCAAGCGGAACAATGGAAATCAGTTGCTGGCCGGGCTGTACGTTCATTCCAACCTCCACGTTCTTCGTGACCACGCCATTTACCGGCGCAATGATTTTGGTGTACTGAAGATTTAATTCGGCCTGATCGAGAAGTGCTTGCTTTTGTCTTACATTAGCATCGGCAGACAGCGCGCGCGCTTCGGACGTAGCAACTTGTCGCGGTGCGGTTTGTGATGCGCGCAGCGCAGCTTCGGCGTTAACGAGCTTGCTGCGGGCCTGTGTTACTTGCTGAGCCGCTGCTGCCGCAGAGGAGTGCGCTGCTACAACCGCAGCCGCCTCCGCTTTTGCAGCCGCGTCGGCTTGGTCGTATGTCTGTTGCGAAATTTCCTGTTTATCGACAAGCTGCTTGTAGCGGCCGAGGTCTAGCTGAGCTTTTGTGCTATTTGCCTGAGCTTCGGCAAGTTGTGCCTGAGCAGCGTCATATTGCTGCTGCGCGGCTGCGATCCCGGCTTTTGCGTTATCGATATCCGCTTCCGAAGAGGAAAGCTGGCTTGCAGTATTTATATTCGTAATCGGAACGTTCAAATTCGAAGCTTGCGCTGTGGCTCTAGCATCTTCCAGCGCAGCCTTAGCCTGATCGACGGCAACTTGATAGTCACGAGGATCGATTTCAACCAGCACCGTGCCGGCGGTGACATATTGATTGTCATCTACATTTACTTTTGTAACGTAGCCCGAAACGCGCGCGCTAAGAGGCATGAGATGGCCATCGACTTCCGCATCGTCAGTAGACTCGTAGCTTTGGAAATAGCGCCAAGCGAAGATGCCTGCTACAACAAGCACGAGAACTACAGCGATCACATAGAAACGAGCGCGCGGATTCGATTTGAACCTGCTTCCTCGCGAAGGAGGAGGTTCCGACGCTGAGTGAGTTTCCGAGGGCAGTGTACTGGTTGTAGTAGCGGTCTTAGAAGGCGCGAAGCTTTGGTCCGCTGGATTCTTAGGTGCTTCCACTTCTGTGTTCTGTGCCATTATTATTTTCCTTTAAAGTATTGCTTCACGCCTTCTTCAGCGAAACCCATCGCACGCGCCAGGGAAATTTTCGCGTAGTTGTAATTGTAAAGAGCAGAGATGTAATTTTCGTGCGCGCTAGCTACGGCTTCTTGCGCTTGCACCACTTCTACTGTGTTGGTGACTCCGGCGGCAAAGCGATCACGGGATTGCGTCAAGCTCTCGTCTGCCAAGCCAACATTGCTCTTGGCTACTTCAACCTGCTGCGCCGAAGATTCCAGGTTCAAGAGGGCAGTACGAACATCGGCGTCAATCTGCCCGCGCAGGTTGTCAAGCTGATCGCGACTTTTCTGAAGTTGTGCATCGGCCTGCAACATATCTCCATGGACTTTATTCCCTTGGAAAATCGGAATGGTCAGTGTTGCTCGCACGTCGAAGACTCCATGAGTAAATAAGTTTGAATAAGTTCCGGCGAGACCGTAATCGCCGCTGACTGCAAGCGATGGGTAATAACCTGCCTGGGCGGCGCGGCGCGAGTATTCCGCGGAGCTCACCGTAGCCAACGCAGCCTGATAATCCGAACGTGAGGCGTATGCCCGCCTCAATGCTTCATCCACCGTAAGACCTTCAAGAGGTTCGTACGGAGATTTGTCCGTTAAATCATATCCTTGTCCGGGGGCGAGTCCGATCACTCGCGCGAGGGTCAACTTCTGAATTGCTAAATCATTTTTGGCCTGAATCAATTGTTGTTGGCGTGTTTGCAATTCTACTTGGGCGCGAAGCGCATCAATAGCGGGCGAGGTACCGGCCTTCAGCTGATCGGAAGCTTGATTGTAGAGCGCTTGGCCGGTGTTTACTTGGGCTTCAGCTGTTTCTATGCGTGCTTCGTCGGCAATGGCCAGGAGGTAATTGTAGCCAACCGCCAAGACGACCAGATCACGCGCATCTTTAAACGTGTGTTGTGCCGCCTTGAGACTTTCCGTCGCGGCATGCGTGTTATTGATCGCTTTCAAGTCTAGGACAGATTGGGTGACGTACGCGCGACCATCGTAATAAGTAAAAGGTCCTACGATCGAAGGAATAGCTACTCCTGGAATCTTAAAACTGAACCCAAATTCAGCCAGATTGATTTGCGATGTGTCTACATAGCTTGTGGTCGTCACGTTCGGCAACAACGAGCTTAATTGCTGCCAACGCGCTCCGTGTGCTGAACCAACGTCTTCGCTTGACAGCAGCAAACCTAGATTTTGTTTGAGCCCGCGACTGATGGCGTCCTCAAGCGATATTGGTAGAACGCCGGGAACAAATTTCGATGGAACGCTACCAGTAAAAGAACTTTGGCTTTGAGGCGCCGCAGGTTGCGAATAGATCGATGAGGTTGTAGTAGTGCTGGAATTTGAAGATGGACTTCCCGTCTGCCCTGTGACTGGACCAGCCGGTAGTTGAGCCCAAAGTGGCTTTTCATGCGCAGTCCAGACACTCGTGATGATAAAGGAAATGAGGGCCAATCGACGTTTCACGGAGTCTTCTCCAATTCTCTTAGAAGTAAGATGAAATTAGCCGCAGCGAGATTCATAAAATCATATAGAGCTCGCGTCCAACGATCGATAAATCAGGCAGTTAGTTTCTTGGTAGCCTTGCGCTTCTTTCTTGTATCGGCAAAAATGTTGGGAAAGAAGAGCTCCCACACTTCTTCTGCCGATTTTCGTAATATTGAATCCGGATTCAACGACCAGCCTATCGTTATACCCATGAGCGTAAGTTGAGTAAGCCGCGCAAGATCCCCTGCAGAATAATCGCGACGAATCTCGCCTCTTTCCTGACCTATTGCCAGGATTTCGGATAAGAGCCGGCGGCCTTTTTGCAGCCGGTTTTGCAATTCCGCACGCACTGGCGCGCACGATAGGTGCGCCGCGAAGATCGAGCGTAACAAGTCGGGACTTTCCGACGACTGTCCTGCTAGGTCAGTGGCAAGCTCTCTAAGTACGGGTCGCACCGATTGATTCGGCGTACGAGCTTTTTTCAAAGCACGTTCAATCGCAGCGAGACGCTCGTCGCCGTAGGTCGCCAGAACGTGTTCCTTGGTGGGGAAATAATTGAAGAAGGTTCCTTTGCCGACGTCGGCGGCCTCGGTGATGTCTTCCACCGTGGTGTCGAGATATCCACGTTGCGCAAAAATTCTCAGTGCGGCACGGTAGATGCGCTCGCGAGTCTCGACGCGACGACGCTCACGACGATTCGATGGGGAAAAATTCGTGCCGCGGTGAGTGGGACGAACAGCGATCGAGGACTTCATTTGCCGGTCTCCTAATGATGACTGATAGACGGTTACGACTGTAAGTCATATTTTATAGGTAGTCAATCTTGTGCGGCGATTCGGAGGGGTTGGCGGGAGCTTAATACGCCGGGGATGTTATCCCCGGCGTACCCAAGCGAACGTGTTTGAAGATATCCAGGATTTCTTCAAAAATCTCCCGGATTCACTTCACAGGCAACTACTTGCGCGCGCCTGAAGCCTTATCGAGCTCGTCAATTAGCGGTTTGGCTGCCGGAACAACGGCTTGGCCACCTTCGACGATGTCCTTCGCGCCGATCGATTTGCCATATAGTGCTTTGTTAGCATCATCATCGGAATCCATCGTGGCGCCCTCTAGAGACACGCCAGCAAAAAGTCCCTTGGATCGCGAATACGTCAAAACGTCTACATGCATCGAGGCGGCATTGTATCCGGTTGCCTGAGCGCCTGTGGGGCCGGCGGCCGCCGCCGCATTTGCTCCGAGCTTGGTCTTACCGTTTAGGACCTGCTCGGCGCCCTTTTTGTTCATTACAACCAGAACGAAATCAGTGGCCGTCGAGCCCAGTTGTACTCCGATGCTTCCCTGGTCAAGTTTGTACATTGCCGGAGCGCCCCAATCTCCGTTCATTTCTCCGCCATTGCGGCAGATTAATACGCCACGGCCGTAGCTGCCTCCGATTCCGACGGCTACTTTCTTGACGCTGGGAAATATCACTACGCAGTCCGCTTGGTCGAGAATACTCGCAGGGAGACCACTGTTCCCGACGAGGAGCTCCCGAAGTACGGTGGCCGAATTATTCAGTCGCTCAGCTTCTTTCTTCTGAGCGAACATGGGAGAAGCAACTGCCAGACAAAGCGCGAGTACCATCATTTTCTTTTTCACGGTTCAACCTTTCTTAACGAGGATGGATTCAGAGCTGACGCTCGAATCGTCTTGCTAGGCCCGATTTCTGTCTTGTTTGGAAGCGGCCCATTCTACATGATTCCACCTTGTTCACGTTCTAGGGCAAGGCGAACAGCGCCGCTTTCTTGGGTGCGTTACGGTTAGGACCGATGTTTCGGCGAATGTTTCCTCAATGTTGAAAGGAGCAGTTTAGACGACGGGGGCGGCGGAACGGCATTATGAAGTACGATTTCTCGGGCCGAAATTTTCTTCCCATAAACCCGTTCGTTCGCGTCGTTGTCTGGACGTACCGTGGATCCTTCGAGAGAGACACCTGCGAAAAGCCCGCGAGATCGCGAATAGGTTAGAATCTGCGCGCGCAAAGTGACATCCGACTCCGCTGCGGCGGCGCGTCCGACGGGACCGATTGCTGCGGATGCATCCGCGCCAATTTTCACCTTGCTAGCGAGGATTGCATTAGCACCCTGCTCGTTCATAACCAACAAAACGAAATCGGTCGCTTGTCCGCCAGCCTGGAAGCCGAAACTGGCGCCTTCGAGGGCCATCATCGACGGCGCGCCCCAAGGGCCGCTAAAGTCGTCGCCGCGACGGCAGGTCATTACGCCCCGACCGTAGCTAGCGCCGACTATGAAGGCCGCCTTGAGCACTGAAGGAAACACGATGACGCAGTCCGCTTTGTCGATGAGACTTTGCGGAATGTTGTCGGGAATATCCATGATTTCTTTCACCACCTGGCCCGCATTCCGAATACGGTCTTCCTCTTTTGTGGTGTCATCTGCTCGCACCGTCCGCGTGAACACTGACGGAGCTGCTACGAGGGTGGCTATCAGCAAAGCCGATAGAATGCTCTTCATCGTTTCCTCCTATGGAGTGCACTCATGATATGGGTTTCGAGTTAGAATCGCAACCTTTCTGCAGGGAACCGCCGGGCAGCGCTTTCTAATATAATCAGCGTCGTTTCAATTTGGAACTATCAAGATGAACGAGTCCACATCAAGTGTCCTACGTCGCTATTTTTCTACCGCTCTTTTAGTTCTGATTGCATTGGGCATTTGTTCGCGGTTCGCGGAAGCGCAAAACGCCGCGGCTGGCTCAAAGAAAATCTCAGCAAATAGAAAAGCAGGTGTCGCCCGGACAGACGTAAAAAGATTCCGAGCTCGACTGGATTCTGCACTTGCCGAGAGTCACGCGCAAAAGGCTTTCTGGGGAATACTGATAGTGGATCGCGATAATGGAGAGACTCTCTACGAGTTGAATGCTGATAAATTCGTTACCCCGGCATCCAATGCAAAGATTTTCACTACCGCGCTGGCGTTGTCTACGCTCGGCCCCGATTTTAGATTTCATACAACTTTGGAGACAACTGGGTTACTCGGGCCGGATGGCCGGCTTATCGGCGACTTGGTTCTCGTTGGCCACGGTGACCCCGATCTTTCCAATCGGAAATTTCCATACGCTGGGAAAGTGGAACGTGAAGGTACTGCGGAAGCGCCGTTAGCCGAGTTGGTTGAAGCGGCAGTCGCCAAGGGACTTAAAGAAGTGCATGGAGATATCGTCGCAGACGACAGCTATTTCCCCTACGATCCGTATCCGGCAGGCTGGAGCGTGGGCGATTTATTTTTCACTTTCGGCGCGCCTGTAAGTGCGCTCGCATTCAACGATAACTCTTTTTCAATCGAAGTCAGTCCCGCTAGCCGTGAAGGTGAAGCCGCTGCATTACGGGTAGAACCGGCAGCAGCAAACGGCAGCTTTGCATACGAAGTAAACACTGGTCCGAGCAACGGGAAACCCGATTTTTCCGTAGTACGCCAACCGGAACAAAACTTTATCCTGTTGCGCGGGTCAATTCCTGCCGGCCATGCGCCCATCAAACTCGATTTCGCAATGAGCGATCCGGGCGAGGTGGCAGCATTGGCGTTGAAGCAGACCCTCGAATCGCGCGGCATTAAAGTTACGGGTGGCGTCCGCTTGAGGCATTCTCAACCGCCGCGTCCTTTTGATTCCACGGTTGTTCCGGCTGGCGCTATGACGGTGCCCGACGCTTTGAACGCCAATAGTTCGCCAGCTACAAGTAGACTCGTACTTGCCGACCATATTTCCCCGACTCTTCTTGAGAGCATTAGCGTTACTAACAAAGTGAGCCAAAACCTCCATGCTGAATTATTCCTTCGCACGGTGGCGCGCGAAAAGGCTGGCATCGGTTCGGCGGAGGCAGGAATTTGGGTAGAACAGAATTTTCTGAAGACAATCGGAATCACAGATGGTGATGTTGTTCTCTCGGACGGCTCAGGACTTTCGCGGGACGATCTCGTGACGCCTCGTGCCGTCGTTCAACTTTTGCGTTACATCTCACAACAGCTGTGGGGTGCGGATTACATCGCGACATTTCCAATAGCGGGCGTGGATGGCACGCTTGAAAATCGAATGAAGGATACAACCGCCTCTGGGCGAGTCTTAGCCAAGACCGGGTCACTCGAACATGTGCGAGCAATGTCCGGCTACGCGACAACGGTCCGCGACGAGCACCTCATATTCACGATCTTCGGGAATAATAACGCGCATGGCCACGATGCCACGGTCGCGATGGATGCAATGGGAGTGGCGATGGTCGAAACACTTGGAACTTCTGTCCGGCCAAAAAGAAAAAATGAAGCGGCGCATTAGAACCATCACAGTTTTTGGAAGCTCGCGCCCTCGTGAATCAGACAATGAGTGCACCATAGCGCGACATCTGGGAGCTGAACTAGTCAAGAAAGGATTCTCCGTCTGTACCGGCGGATATGGCGGCGTGATGGAAGCAGTTCCAAGAGGAGCGCACGACGAGGGCGGTCAGGGCAATAGGCGTTACCGCTCGATTTTTCAAGTCGACCGCAAATAAGTGGTTGAATAAGGAAATGCGAGTGAAGATCTGGCGAGATCGTCTTTTTGAATTGATCGATCGTGGCGACGGTTACGCGGTGTGCGCCGGTGGAACTGACACGCTCGTCGAACTCGCCGTCGTTTGGGAAATGATGAACAAGAGCGTGATGGCCCAAAAACCCGTGATCGTTCTTGGGGGCTTTTGGAAGTCGGTGATCGATCGTGTTCGGGAAGCCGAGAGTGATCCAGAATCTCCGTGGATCGAGAGACAAAGCACTTTTATTGAGTTTGCGGGTCACCTTCTAAGGCCGCCGATATTCTCGCCGCCTATTTCAAATCGCACGCACGCTGATTTCCCAGAGCAACAGGGCTACAATTCGTTATGAGGTTGCCGTGTCGCGTTCCGCAGAACAACTCCTTGAATTCGATCGGCTGAAAGATATCGTCGGGCATCACACTACCTGTGCGCCTGGCCGTCGGACCACGCTCGCTCTCCAGATTCAACACGATGCCGCAGCGCTTGATTCAGAGTTCACGTTAATGCGCGAAGCTGTTGCGTATTTGCGCGATGGTTCTGAATTAGGTTTCGGGTCGCTCGCCGATCCCGAATCATGGCTCGGTCGCTTGATCGTCCCGGGTTCGATTCTTGTTACTGCGGAGCTTCTCGACGTTGCATCGTTGATGGACGCAGCGTATGCCGTGCGGCAGACGTTTAAACAGGAGGCAGCGAAATATCCGAGACTGAGCGAAAGAGCTGCAGCGCTGGTGGATTTTCGACATCTTGCGACGGCAATCCGGCGCGCGATTCTGCCCAACGGAGAGATCAGCGATGAGGCGTCGCCGCAACTGAAACGTATTCGCGCAAGCATGGCGAGTGCACGCGACAAAATTCACAAGTCCCTGGAGGGAATTCTTCGCTCCCGGTGCGAGCCTTCTGGGGAAGATTACATTACGCTTCGCAACGAACGCTTCGTAATTCCAGTTCGCGCCGGAGAACGACGAAGCGTTCCCGGAGTAGTCCACGGCACGAGTGCAACAGGACAGACAGTTTTCGTCGAGCCGCTCGAAGCCATCGATTTGAACAACCGCCTGGTTCAACTAAGCGAAGATGAGCTTGCAGAAATCAACAGAATTCTGGAAGAGCTGACTGAACGAGTGCGCCTGGAACGCGGATCGCTCGAATCCGCTGCTGTGCGACTTGCTCACTTGGATTCAATTTTCGCTCGTGCCCGTTTCGCGCGCGAGTTCGATTGCGCGATGCCAACATTTACAGCAGGGAATTTGTTGCGCCTCCAGAATGTGCGAAATCCTGTGCTCGAAGCCACACTGAAACCGCGGGGACGCAAAGCGGTTGCCATGTCGCTCGATCTCGGAGGGGACGAGACGGTCATGGTTATCAGCGGCCCTAACACGGGTGGAAAAACAGTAGCGCTCAAAAGCGTGGGACTAGCGGCACTTTCCGCCCAATTCGCAATTCCGGTTGCTGCCGAACGCGCTGAAATGCCGATTTTCGATGGTGTGCTCGCAGACATTGGCGATGAGCAATCCATTACGGCGGATCTTTCAACATTTTCAGCGCACATGCTCAATTTGAAATCCATGCTGGAGGTGGCCACCGAGCGCTCGTTGATACTCGTGGACGAAATGGGAACCGGAACTGCTCCTGAGGAGGGCGCGGCACTGGCCGTGGCGTTGCTTGAAGAATTTCGGACGCGGCATGCTCTTACTATTGCAACTACACATCATGATCGTTTGAAATCTTATGCTTCCACTACGCCAGGGATCGTCAACGCAGCAATGGAGTTTGATGAAGTAAATTTGCGTCCGACGTACCGTCTGCTGGTTGGCGTGCCGGGAACTTCGAGTGGCATCGAGATCGCCCGGAGGCTCGGCCTACCTTCACGAGTGGTAGAACATGCGCAGGCGAGTCTTACTCCTGAATCACGTGAGGCTCGCGATCTCATCGCCTACCTCCATCGCAGCCGCGATGAGATGGAGGAAGTGACGGCCCAAGCGCGCGAGGAGCTCGCGCAAATTGAAACCGAAAGACGCGCTCTTCAAACAGAATGGGTTGGCCGGCAGAAAAAGCGCATCGCTGAACTGGAAAAGAGTTTTCAAGAAGCAACCAAGCGACTCGAAACCGAGATGGCTCGAGTTACCTCAGAAATTCCTGATCGGGCGTTGCGAGCGCAACTAGAAAAGCAATCGGGGAAGCGAATGTCGAAGATTGCCTCCGAAGCGCGAGCCCAGACGGACGCGGCCCTATTGGACACGCTCTCGTCATCGCAGGCTGATCTCGGAGTCGGGGCGGAAGTTCCTCCGAAGCCGGTGTCGCCAGAGCAACTTACTGCTGGATTGCGCATAATTGTGAAAGGATTTAAACAGCCACTCATATTCCGCCGACTAGATGGCGTAAAGGCGGAAGTAGAAGCTGGCATTCTGAGGATGCGTGTTCCTTTGTCGGACGTGATCGGCATCGACGGTGGCGGAAAATCCGCAAAGGCAGATCTACTGGCATCCGCACGCGCGTCGGATGTAACGGTGCACGCGCAGCAGAGCGACGAACCTGCCAACGAAGAAATAAATGTCATTGGCTGCACGGTTGAGGAAGCCACTCGCCGTGTGGATAAGTTTCTCGACGAGGCAGCGTTGGGCAGTCTGCCGAGTGTTCGAATCATTCATGGGCACGGCACGGGCGCGTTGCGTCGCGGCTTGGCTGAATTTTTATCAACTCATCCTCTAGTCGATAAAGTTCGCCATGAAGCCGAAGACCGCGGCGGAACGGCAATCACCGTCGCCGAGCTGCGAAATTAAGGGGCGCGAACGGACTAGCGAATTTTCGGGATGCCTTAATAGACATGGCTGAAGCCGGATCATTCGCGGAGCGAGTAAAGCAGCAAGCGGATATTGTCCGTGTGATCGGCGAGTATGTGCGCCTGAAGAAAAGCGGCCAGAACTTCTCGGGGCTTTGTCCTTTCCACCAAGAGAAAACTCCATCGTTCAACGTGCATCCTGTGAAACAGATTTATCATTGCTTTGGCTGTGGTGTGGGTGGCGATGTCTTCAAATTCGTGATGGAACTGGATAAGTGCACGTTTCCTGAAGCGATTCGTACGGTTGCGGAGAAATGTGGAATCGCAATTCCCAAACCGCGCGAGCGTTCACCGGAAGAGCGCCGCGAGAATCAGCAACGAAGCGTCCTGGTGGAGATGCACCGCGAAGCTGCGGCATTTTTCGCGCGTCAACTACACGAAAGTCCGGAGGGAAAGGTCGCATATGCTTATCTCGAAGATCGCGGACTGAATCGCGAGGCGATGGTTAAGTTCGGACTGGGATTTGCGCCATCATCGGGAGACGCGTTGCTTCGTTTTCTCAAACAGAAATATCCGGAAAAACTGCTGGAAGTTTCAGGTCTTCTATCACGCGAACAAAGCGGACGCTTCTTCGATCGATTTCGCCGACGCATCATGTTCCCTATAGCCAACGAAAGTGCAAAAGTGATTGCGTTCGGCGGACGCGCTATGGGCGATGACACGCCCAAGTACCTGAATTCTCCCGAGACTCCCATCTATTCGAAGAGCAGCGTCCTTTATCATCTCGACCGAGCCAAAGAAGCTCTGCGGCAAAATGATTTCGGAGTCCTAGTGGAAGGTTACATGGATGCCATCGCCGTCGCGCGTGCGGGAATCGTGAATGTAATAGCGAGTTGCGGTACCAGCCTTGCCGATCCACAGATCAAATTGCTAGGCCGGTTCACTCGGCGAGTTGTTGTGAACTACGATCCAGATATCGCTGGCCAAGCTGCCACAGAACGCTCTCTAACTCTGTTGCTTGAGAAAGAGTTCGATGTTCGCGTTCTCGCTCTTCCGCGCGGCTCCGATCCGGACAAATTTCTAAAAGAACAAGGCGCCGAAGCTTACAAAAAGCTGTTACTGCAAGCTCCGCCGTATTTGGATTATTTAATTGGCCGCGCCAAACTGATGGATCGAACCACTGCGAACGGGCGAGTGCTGGCCCTCAATTTTCTGATGCCATACGTACAGCGCTTACCAAACCGGCTGTTGCGTTCAGAATGGGCCACGCGCATCGCTTCTGAGTTGCATGTGGACGAGCCAGTTTTGCGCGAAGCGCTCCGCCGTGCCGCCACCGAACGTCGCAGCGAAGTAAAACCCAAAGCTGAACTCTTGGGGCCGAGCGTAAAGGGCGCCGAGCGCCGTCTAATCCACATGTTGGCGGAAGCCAACGGATTCCGTGAAAAACTCGCTCAGGAAATTGTTTCCTCGGGACTGCACCGCGGTCTTGAAACCGAGAAGATATTCGAGCTACTTATCGCCAAGTCAGGTGAGCCCTCAGATCCATCTACTTTTGCCGAAGCACTGGACGAACGCGACAGGCGCGTTCTATTCGAGATTTTCTTCGAGTCTTTCTCCGAGCATACTTGGGAGGAGGCGGAGAGTTGTCTGGGCGTGCTGCGTAGCCGTCGCGTCGAACAGGAGCTTGCAGAGTTACAGAAGCAACTTGAATTGAAGCCCCCTAGCGCGGAACTTCGACGCATAATCACCCGCCGATTGGAGTTACAGAAACTATTGGCGGGACAATAAGTTACGGCATTCGATTGACCCAACCTCCTGTATGTTATATATTCGTAAGGTTTTGGATGAAACGTTAAGCCCCCGTCAAGCATCATATAGTTTGTTGTGGGAGAAGCGGTGTGGGCTTCAGCAGCACGGGCGCAGGCACCAACGAAGAATCGTCTGAAAAATAAGCCTTTATCACAACATGCGCAAGGGTGTGCCGGGGTGTCTAGTACCGGCCATTTTTGCTTGGGTAATTGAGCGTGTATGCGGCCGGCCGGCTTTAGTAAGAGGGAGGCAGTGTGACGGTAGCTCTGGAAGAAAAATACGATCAGGTACGACAGCTCATCGCTATGGGCAAGGAACGTGGTTACCTGCTCTACGATGAAGTGAACGATATCCTTCCGCCTGAGGTGCATTCCTCAGAAGAAATCGACGATCTTCTTTCAACTTTCGAACGCTATGGCATTGACGTGTATGAAGACCTTTCGAGCGCGAAGGCTGCGCTGGCAGCAGCGGATTCCACCGATGCAATAGACGTCAAAGATGAACCGGCCTCGTCCGCTTCTGAAGATGGCGATCTGGATTTGACTCCGGGAACTCTGGAAAAGACTAACGATCCCGTGCGCATGTACTTGCGCGAAATGGGAACTGTACCTTTGCTGACACGCGAGGGTGAAGTCGCCATCGCGAAGCGCATTGAACGTGGACAGTTGCTCGTTCTGAAAACGATCACTCGCGCCCCGCTCATCTTAAAAGAGCTTCTTCAGGTTGGCGAAGACGTTCGCAACGGTTCGCGCTCGATCAAAGAGATTGTGCAATTCGACGATGAAGAGCTGACCGAGGAAAAGATCGAGCAGAAGACAAAAGAAACACTGAAGCAGATTGACAAGGTGGCCAAGCTCTATCTGCTGGCGATGAAACAGGCCGCCAAGTTGCAAAAGATTCCTCGATCGAAAAAGCGTCCCTATCTTCGAGCGCGCTACACATTGGCCCGCACTCGTGTGGAGATGTCGAACCGCTTTCGCGAGTTGGATTTTAATCCGCTGGAAAAGAAGCGCCTGATCGAAAAAATCCGGCAAACGGTTGAACGCGTTCATTTTCTTGAGCGCGATACTGTCAAGCTCGAACGCCGGGTGGAAGCTTCCAAAGGCGATGTCCAGGCAGAAGCGCGCAAAGATCTGAAAAATCGCCGCCAGGAACTGAGTGAGATTGAGCTCGCGAGCGAAGTCAGCCCCACCGAGTTGAAGCGCGCCCTCCAGGTGATTCTGCGGGGCGAAGCGGAAGCCGAGCAAGCGAAAAAAGAATTAATTGAAGCCAACTTGCGCTTGGTCGTATCCATCGCTAAGAAATACACGAACCGCGGCTTGCAATTTCTGGACCTGATTCAGGAAGGCAACATCGGTCTGATGAAAGCCGTGGATAAGTTTGAATGGCGTCGGGGCTACAAATTTTCCACCTACGCGACTTGGTGGATTCGGCAAGCCATCACGCGCGCCATCGCCGATCAGGCTCGCACCATCCGTATTCCGGTGCACATGATCGAAACGATCAACAAGCTGGTCCGGACGCAGCGGCAGCTTGTTCAGGAACTCGGGCGCGAACCTACTTCGGAAGAAATCGCGAAGCGCATGGATATCCCTGTCGCAAAAGTGCGCAAGATTCTAAAAATTGCGCAGGAGCCGATTTCTCTCGAGACTCCGATCGGCGAAGAGGAAGATTCGCATCTAGGGGATTTCATTGAGGACAAAGCTGTTGTCTCGCCCTCTGATGCAGTAATCAATCTGAGCCTGAAGGAACAGACGTCCTCGGTGCTGAAGACCCTCACACCGCGCGAAGAAAAAGTCATCAAGATGCGTTTCGGTCTCGATGATGGTAGCGAGCACACGCTCGAAGAAGTGGGGCAATCGTTCGCCGTCACTCGCGAGCGCATTCGCCAAATCGAAGCGAAAGCTCTGCGCAAGTTGCGCCACCCGTCGCGCTCGCGCAAACTGCGCGCCTTCCTCGAAGGCTCGGCGAACGACTACTGATTCCCCTGGTGGGGCGAGTCAAAGACTCGCTCCCATCAAAAAAATCTATCCTTCCAATCTGCTTTGCAACCGATTTAACGCGTCAAACCAGAAAGTTTTCATCTTTGCGCACTCTTTGCTGCTGTTCAGTTTCATGTGATCCACCGCCACCTGACACTTCGCCGCGCCTTTGCCGTAGAAGTTGACGCTTAGCCGGCTGCTGCCACCGTCCCACTTCCCCCGAATAGATTTCGAGGGCGTGGCCGTAGTAATTTCCAAGTCCGAAGCGCCAAGCCAGCCCCGCCGCGATTTTTCATTCACCCAAGCCTCATACGCAGTTTCAAGCGGCACTTTAAGCGTTCGGCTGCCCGAGGCTGCGAATTCTCCGTCGCACTTTTGAAACTTCTCGCGAATGCCGCGTTCGTGCTCGTATGCCACCGCGACCATCTGGCCCCACCAAGGCCCTACTTTTTGCTTTTCGCCGAGATAAGCGGAAATTTCTCTATGCTGCCATTTTTTCGCGCCGCCCTTGTCCAGGATTTTGAACCACTCCGCCCACGTTTTGCCGGTTCTTTCTTTCACCGCATGGTCGCTCATCCGTTTCGATTCTCGAGGTTTTTTCATCACTCCGCCTCCCAATGAAATCTATTTCTGTTGCTCCGCCGTGGACCAATTCACAGCCGAGCCATATTCATAAACCAGCTGCGCGCCACGATCGGCTCCAAAAATAACTAACACTCCGAGAACGCCGAGGCCCAGCAACATCACCTTTCGCAATTGAATGGTGAAATTCCGCCGCACAGAGAAGGCAAAAATGCAAAGAGCTACCGCGAGGCTTGTCGATACCAGCATCAACGCCTGATGAATTCCCACCACGCGTTGAGCCGCGCCCGGAGGAACGGATTTTTCCGCTACAAGTCCCGTCAACGCCGTAACCATTGCAGCCAATGTCCCCAGATAAAGCATCCTCGAAGCCGTTCGCTGCATCTCGTCGCTCGTGCGCCACACAGCCAGCAAATCAAACAGCAATGCGGCGAACCACAACACGATAGGAAAATGAACGAAAATTGGATGGTAGTTCAGCGCCGCTTTTAGGCCCGGAAGCATAGAGGGTACCTCCTCGAATCGCAGATGCGTGTGTTAAGGGCGCATTATGTGTCAGCCTCAAAGCCAGGTAAATAGTTGTATGATTCGCCGCGATTCCGGAGTTGCGCCATGCCTCCAAAAAATCCATCGAAACCGCGCGCGCCTGAGCGGGATTACTCCCACCGCACTCTCGCCGAAAAGCTGGGGATAAAGCCAGGCCAGCGCGTGGCCGTTCTGGGTGTGGAGGACGCGGAATTCCAGCGAGACCTAGAAGCCATCGTTTCGGACTATTCGCGCGGAGATGGGCTAAGAGAGGCGGACCTGATTTTCTTTTCCGCGGAAGCGAAACAAGACCTCTCGAAATTGAAATCTCTCTCACGCTCGATTTGCAAATCGGGTGGTATTTGGGTTGTTTATCCAAAGGGGCAAACCCACATTCGCGAAATTGATGTAATCAACGCGGGAAAAACTGCCGGACTCACAGACAATAAAATAGTTCGCTTCTCCGCAACGCATACAGCTCTGCGCTTTGTTATTCCTATCGCGAAACGCTGATTCGGTCTGTTTGCGAAGGCGTCCGCGAGCGCCGCAGTCTGGATCCGGCGCGCAGCATTCCACCTCAGTATGAGCACCACGAATGCAAATTCCGGCATCGTCCTGTCCGGCGGCGTCTTATTATGTTCTTATGGCCACACGGCTGGACGTGCGCAACCTGACCGTAGAATTGCCAACGCAAAGCGGCTGGGTGCGGCCTGTAAACGAAGTCTCCTTCGTCCTCGACGAAGCGGAAACTCTAGGCATTGTCGGCGAGTCGGGCTCCGGCAAAACCATGCTTTCGCTGGCGCTGATGGGTCTGGAACCGCCGGGAGCGCGCCGAAAAGGCCAAGTTTGGCTTCACGAGCGAGATAGCGCGGCAGATAAACGCGGGATAAATGTTCTTGCGGCGTCACCCAGTGAAATGCGCGCGTTGCGCGGTCGGGAAATCGCCATGATTTTCCAGGAGCCCATGACGGCGCTCAATCCCGTAATGCGCGTAGGCGCGCAGATTGAAGAAGCTATCCGCGTCCACGAAAATCGTCCGAATCAAAACCAGATTCACTCCCGCGCAATTCAATCGCTCGAACGAGCCGCTTTATCAGATCCAAAACTCCGCGCGCGGCAATACCCTCATCAGCTTTCAGGGGGCTTGCGTCAACGTGTGATGATCGCAATGGCCTTGGCCGCCGGTCCCGGAATTCTAATTGCCGACGAGCCCTCCACTGCACTTGACGTCACCGTGCAAAAGCAAATTCTTGAATTGTTGGCTAAGCTGCGCAAGGAACTTCGTCTTTCGCTGCTTTTTATCACGCATGACCTCGGTGTCGTGGCACAGGTCGCCGATCGAATTATCGTGATGTATGCAGGCCGAATCGTCGAAGAAGGTCCCACCATGGAAGTTTTGCGCCATCCGCGCCATCCATATACGGAAGGCTTGCTCCGGGCAGCTCCTCATCTCGAACGTGGAAAGTTGGTTCCGATTCCAGGCACAGTTCCGGCGCTAAACGCTCTGCCCTCAGGCTGCGCATTCGCGCCGCGGTGTCCTTACCACGTAACGGAATGCGATGCCGCAGTTCCGGATAACCGGCCGGCGGATTCAAATCATCGTGCGAGGTGTATTCTCGTCTCATGTGCGCAGCCAATGACAATGAACTGAAGGCGCTCGTACGTAAACAATTCACGAGCACCGCGGAAGTTTTTGGTAATTATGCGGTCACGCATCGTGTTACGGATGCGGAATTGCTCGCGCGTCTTGTGTGCGCGGCTCCAACAGATCGGGCGGTAGATCTGGCCTGCGGTCCCGGGACACTGGCATTGAGATTTGCTCGCCATGTGAAATGGGTTTGTGGCCTGGACTTCACTCCTGCAATCCTCGAATTGGCGCGCCGGAATGCATTGAGGGAAGGACTTTCCAATCTCGTTTGTGTTCTCGGCGATGCCCAAGCGCTGCCATTCGGGGATAGTTCGCTCGATCTGGCTGTTACCAGTTTTAGCTTGCACCACATTTCAGATCCAGCGAGTGTGCTGCGGGAAATGGCGCGTGTACTTAAGCCCGGAGGCCGTGTGGGCGTGCTCGACATACTTGTATCCGAAGACCCCAAGGTTCGCGAATTGAATAATCGAATCGAGCGAATACGCGACAACTCGCACGCGCGCTCTTTGGCTCGAAGTGACTTCGACCGAATTTTTGGCCAGGCAGGACTACGCATGGTTGCTTCGGAAGAGCGAGGCCATCCCCGCACATTTGATCATTGGATGCACGTGGCCGGATGGAAACGCACGGACTCTCAATATATCGAGGCCCGACAGTTGATGGAATCTTCAATGGCTGATGACGGCGCCAACTTTCATCCGAGGTTTGAACCCGCCGAAGTGGTAAAGCCTGGTGAAGAGCCGGACATCTACATGATTAATACTGGAATTTATATCGCTGCCGAGAAAATCTAGCGTGCAGAGCGAAAAGTTTCTCGAGGTCCACAACCTCAAGAAGTCCTACTCCGTTTCTACCGGTGCGTTTACGAAGTCCAATCGCCGAACTGTCGCAGTGGACAACGTAAGTTTCGCGCTGGAACGCGGGGACACTTTGGGAATTGTGGGCGAATCAGGCTGCGGCAAAACGACGCTCGCGCGAATGATCCTGCGGCTGATTGAGCCTGACTCCGGCGAAATCTTATTTCGCAATCAGAATTGGCTCCGAGCGCGCGGTTCCGACCTCCGGGCGCTGCGCCGCACGATGCAAATGATTTTCCAGGATCCCGTGGCATCGCTTAATCCGAGAATGAAAGTCGGCGCAATCGTCGGCGAGCCACTTGCTGTACACGAGCCTAATCTTTCGCGCAGGGACCGTCGCAAACGGGTGGCGGAAATTCTCGAATTAGTCGGTCTCGGCCTTGAATCCCTCTACCGCTATCCGCACGAATTCTCCGGGGGACAACGCCAGCGCATTGGAATTGCCCGAGCCTTGATTCTAAGGCCTGAGCTCGTGATCGGTGACGAGCCGGTTTCGGCCTTGGATGTTTCGGTCGGCGCGCAGATTCTTGACTTGTTGGCGCACCTTCAGCGCGAGTTCTCCCTGACGTTGATTCTTATTTCCCACAGTCTTCCGGTGGTCGCGCAACTCGCCACCCGAGTTGCCGTCATGCAGAAAGGACGGATCGTAGAAATTGGTTCAGCTGATGAGGTGCTTGGCGCCCCGCAACATCCCTACACAAAAGCACTTATTGCCGCGGTACCGCAGATTCCTGTTTGATGTAAATGGGCGTTCCTGTCCCTGCGCTTGCAAATACATTGTCGCTTTCATTCCCACGCTACAAGTTCTGAATCCGCAGAAATCGCGGTACACTTTCGCCCTGGTAATTTACTGTCGAATGCGAACGTAGTGATCTAGGAATCGGCATTAGATTGTTTTCAAATTGCGGAGGTGAAGTATGGCCACTCCAGTGATCCCGTCTCCGGAACCCGCAAAGCCCGACAGCTCGATGGCCCGAATTTTCGGCGTTCTTTTCAGCCCCAAACGTACGTTTGAATCGATCGTTCGGTATCCGACTTGGCTGGCCCCATTAATTGTTTTGACTCTGCTCAATTTCGTAGTGAGTTCCGTCCTCGCTAAGCGCGCAGATTGGAGAGAAGTTGTTCGAGAGCAACTCGAACAAAGCGGCAAGTTGGATAAAATTCCTCCAGATAAGCGCGAAGACACAATTGATGGAGGAGCCATCATCGGTAAGAATATAACCTACGTGGCAGGCATGCTCGCGCCTTCATTCTTGGTTCTGATCACTTCGGCGATTTACCTGGCGGCATTCAATTTGATATTTGGCGCACAACTAGACTTTAAGACGACGTTTTCCATAGTCAGCTATGCGTCGATTCCCTCGGGACTTCGGGCGATTTTAGGCACAGTCATTCTTCTACTAAAAGACCCGACCACGATAAACCCCAATAATTTCGTGGCCTCGAATGTCGCTGCCTTTTTAAGCAGCGATTCGCCGAAATGGCTGATAACCTTTGGTTCATTTCTCGACCTCTTCGCTTTCTGGAGTCTCGTACTCACTGCAATTGGGTTTAGCGTGGTAAATCCCAAAAAGATTAAACCCGGTACTGCGATAGGCGTAGTTGTCGGAGTGTATTTGGCCTTTTTGTTCTTGTTCGTCGGACTTGCTGCGGCTTTCGCCTGATACAATTCCGCGGATGGCATTTCAGTTTGAGGTAATTGCAACCGAACCAACCGGGGCGCGGTTAGGCCGATTGACCACGCCGCACGGCGTAATCGAAACACCGGCGTTCATGCCTGTGGGGACCGCGGCAACGGTGAAAGCCCAGAGCCAAGCGGACCTGGAATCGCTTGGCGTTCAGATTCTTCTTTCCAATACCTATCATTTGTTTCTTCGTCCCGGCCATGAACTTATTCGCGATATGGGCGGGTTGCATTCCTTTATGTCGTGGCCCAGAGCTATTCTTACCGATTCCGGCGGTTATCAGGTATTCAGTTTGAGCGAACTACGAAAAGTGACCGACGAGGGTATTACTTTTCGTTCTCACCTCGACGGCTCCGCGCATTTTCTTTCGCCTGAAAAAGCGCTGGAAATCGAAATTGCGCTCGGAGCGGACATCATCATGGTTCTCGATGAATGCATCGAGACGCCTTCCACCGAACAGCGCGCGCGAGACGCTGCCGCTCGTACGTTGGATTGGGCGCGTCGCTCGCAGAATTATTTTCAGCAGCACGGCGACCCTGCGGAACAGATGCTTTTCGGAATCGTTCAAGGCGGAACGTCCGGGCAAGTCAGACGCGAAAATGCCGATGCCTTGGTGGAAATGAATTTTCCGGGCTACGCAATAGGAGGACTCGCTGTCGGTGAATCGCACGCGGTCACCTGCGAGATGACGCAAGTGGCGGTTTCGCGTCTTCCCAACGACCGGCCTCGCTACCTGATGGGAGTCGGCTATCCCGAGCAATTGCCTGATTATGTCGCGCTGGGCATCGATATGATGGACTGCGTCTTACCTACACGCAGCGCTCGCCACGGGTGTCTGTTCACCTCAGAAGGACGCCTGCTAATTAAGAACGCTCGATATTCCAACGACGCGAGGCCCATTGACGAGAAATGCGGCTGTGCCGTATGCCGCCGCTACTCTCGCGCATATCTCAGACACCTTTATTTGTCCGGTGAAACTCTCTCAGCCATCCTAAACACCCAGCACAACATCTACTTTTACCTTGACATAATGCGCGAAATTCGCGAGGCTATTCGTTTTGGGAAGCTCGAAAAGTTCCGCTCTGACCTTCAGGCCCGCCTCAAATAGGCAAACCTAAGCAGGTGTTGGGCGCCCTAACAGGCGGAGGGGACTGAACGGTTCTTGATTCGCCCTCGGTTAGCGTGCCCGCTTAAAAGGGAAAGGCGCAAATAACGTGATGCTGGCTTTAGGTGTTCCGCGGACGATCTCGACGGCGCTGATTCAGACGCAGCCGAGCGGGATCGCGCTTTTTCTACCTTTGATTCTCATCATGGTTATCTTTTATTTCCTGATGATCCTGCCGGCGCAACGGCGCCAGAAGAAAGTCACCGAGATGCTTAAGGCGTTGAAAACCGGCGACAAGGTGATTACCAACGGCGGAATTTACGGAACGATCGTCGGCCTGGAAGATGAAGCTGTGCAGTTGCGCGTCGCTGAGCAGGTGAAGATGAAAGTGGCCCGCAGCGCCATCGCAGGGCTCCAGGCAGAACCTCCCAAGGAGAGTTAGAAAGCCCGAATGAATTCCCAGCTCAGGTGGAAGTTTATTTTTATCGCTGCGGTCCTACTCTTTTGTATTTATGGTCTTATATGCGCGCCCACGTTCCCGACGTCTTGGACTCAGGTTAAGCAGAATCTCGCGGATCGCATCAAGCTTGGCTTGGATTTGAAGGGAGGCAGCCACTTAGTTTTGCAGGTACAAGTGGATGAAGCCATTGGCCAGCGCTGCGATCAAGCTGTCGATCAGATCACCAAACAAGTTCACGAAAAAAATATCACCGTCGGCGAAATTCGCCGTGTGGACGACACGCACATTTTAGTCCGTAACGTCGACCCCAACACATCCGGGGCTTTTCGCGATCTGGTGAACAGTCAGTTTACCGACTGGGCCATTGCTCCGGCAGCCGGTGAAGACAACGGTTACCTTCTGACAATGAAGCCTTCGGTCGTCGCCGATCTGCGCCGCGACACGATGGATCAATCGCTCGAAACAATCACGCGACGTATCAACGCGCTCGGACTTACCGAGCCGACCATCGCCTTTACCGGCCGTGGGGACAATGAGATTCTTGTTCAGCTTCCCGGCGAAGGCGATCCAACTCGCGCAAAATCTGTGATTCAAGCGGGCGGGCAACTTGAGCTTAAACTAGTAGTCGACGAGCAAATATATCCCTCCGAGGTAGCCGCGTTGGGAGCTCATGGTGGAGTGTTGCCCCCGGGAACTGAAATTGTGCCGGGTAGGGCTGAAAGTACGCAAGCCGGACAGCCGCCCCAGCAAGGTTTTTATATACTCGAGCGCGCGCCCATTGTTACTGGGCAGGACTTACGCGGTGCAAGCCCGGCGCCCAGCTCGAATAACCCCGGACAGTACGAAGTTCGCTTCCAACTTTCCACTGCGGCGGCGCAGAGGTTCGGGCCGTTCACTGAATCAAATATTGGCCATAAGATGGCCATCGTGCTTGATCATCGGGTTTACACAGCTCCGGTGATTAACGGCCGGATTGAAGATTCGGGGATTATTGAAGGCCAGTTCAGTCAGGAATCGGCGCAAGACCTTGCGCTTGTGCTGAGAGCTGGAGCGTTGCCCGCATCCATCAAGTATTTGGAAGAGCGGACCGTTGGTCCATCTTTAGGAGCTGATTCCATTCGTCAAGGGGTACGCGCTTCCATCGGTAGCATCATCGTGGTGATGATTTTCCTGGTGATCTATTATCGGTCGAGCGGCGTCAATGCAGTTGTGGCCCTCGCCCTAAACCTGCTAATCCTGCTCGCGTTTATGGCGTATGCAGGGGCCGTGCTTACTCTGCCCGGAATTGCGGGCGTGATTCTAACGATCGGCATGGGCGTGGATTCCAACGTACTAGTATTCGAGCGCATCCGGGAAGAGCTAAGAAGTGGAAAAGCTCCGGCCTCGGCCGTGGCAGTCGGGTTCGATCGGGCCTTCCTGACGATCATTGATACCCACGTAACTACCATTGTTTCAGCGATTTTCCTGTTCTTGTTTGGGACTGGACCCGTGCGCGGGTTTGCCGTTACCTTGGTGATTGGTTTGCTGGCTAACGTGTTTACTTCAATTTATGTGTCACGGGCTATCTTCGATTGGCATCTTTCACGTAGGGGGCGCCAGGCGGAACTGAGCATCTAGCTAGGGAACAAATCGGGAAGTCCCGGTGTCAAATAATGGCGGATAGGACTCGATGGAATTTTTTCACAATGTAAACATTGATTGGATGGGGAAGGTGAAGTACTTCGTTTCACTTTCGCTGATTCTCTTGGCTGTTGGTTGGATTTCGATTCTTCGCAACGGCGGTTTGCGTTACGGCATTGATTTTCGCGGTGGCACGCTGGTGTATGTGCGATTCTCGGGTCCCGCTCCTGTAAACCAGATTCGTAAGGGCCTCCAAGACGCAGGCCTGGCGAACAGTTCAATACAGACAATCAGTGACAATGTTTTGAATAGTGGATCGCAGAATGACGTCGTGATCGGCATCGAGAAAACGGGCCAGGGAGACGAGGCGCTCGACGCGGGTAAGCAAGCGATTCTGGATGTGCTGCACAAGACTTTCGGAACCGCCGGCGCTGCTGGGAAACAAGATTTCAATTCGATAACTGCATCTGGTTTGGCGGCTTATCTCACGCAAAAAGACCCTCTGAATCTAGGCACGAATGCCGGAGAGCGTTACAACCAACTCGCTCAGCGATTGACCGACGCCCGCGACAAGGAGCATGGCGGCATCGTCACTAATTTCGATGAGTTGAAAAACGTGGATGGCGTGACGCCCGGAGTAATAAGTTCTCTGAGCAACGGTTTTGCGCTAAGCAATTTTACCATTCGGAACGTTGAGATCGTGGGGCCGAAAGTAGGCGCCCAACTGCGGCGCCAGGCCATTCTCGCTACCCTCTATGCTCTGGCGGGCATGTTGTTATATATTGCCTTCCGGTTTGAGTGGGTGTATGGGGCGGCGGCGGTGATAGCCGTTTTTCATGACGTGCTTATCACGTTGGGCCTCTTTTCCATTTTCCATTTTGAGATTTCGCTCACGGTCATTGCGGCACTCTTGACTCTAGTCGGCTACTCGATGAACGACACGATTGTAATTTTCGATCGTGTCCGAGAAGACCTCAGGCTGATGCGGCGCGAGCCGTTTCCTGAGGTGGTGAACAAAGCCATTAATCAGACGCTTTCGCGCACGATTTTGACGAGTGGGCTGACGTTCTTAACCGTTCTGGTTCTGTTTCTGATGGGTGGCGAAGTCCTTCGAGCGTTCTCTTTTGCTATGGTGGTAGGAGTTGTGGTAGGTACGTACTCCAGTTTTGGAATTGCGGCGCCTATTGTGGTGTGGTGGAACAAGTATCGAGGACAAGGAACTGTCGTTCGCGCCGGATCCGCGGCCGA
>JABDEK010000043.1 GCA_013287135.1 Acidobacteriota bacterium
TGCCAGTGGCCAAGATATCGCCTGCTTCCCATGTCATCGAATTCGACAGATAGCTAATCAGAAAGGGAATTTTGAAGATGAGGTTGCTAGTGTTCGAATCCTGCATGACTTGGCCGTTGAGCGTTAGAGAGATCCGCAGGCGATGGGCGTCGGAGATCTCATCCGCGCTCACAATCCAGGGACCTAGGGGCGCGAATGTGTCACAACTCTTGGATCGGAACCATTGCCCGTCGGCTTCCTGAATGTCGCGCGCGCTGACGTCATTTGTGAGTGTGTAACCAGCGACATACTCGTGCGCCTGTTCCACCGGAATTCTAAATCCGCGACGAGCAATCACTACAGCGAGCTCGGCTTCGTAGTCGACTTTGTTGGAGATCGAGGGTAGCCGGATCGGTCGTCCAGGATCACAGATCGCGCTATTCGGTTTAGAGAAGAAAATTGGATTAGCGGGAGGAGCATGGCCGAATTCGCGTGCGTGCTCACTGTAATTGCGTCCTACACAAATAATCTTCGGTGGTTGGAGAATGGGGGCACGCAACCGCGTGGAACCAAGTTGCAGGAATACGCCTTGGGGAATCTTAACTTTCCTTTCAAGCGCAAGCTTCATCGCAATCGAAGCTAGTTTACCGAGGTTCTTCAACCAAGCACGGCCATTCTGCAGTAGCGATATCATATCCTTCGGAATTTCGGTCACCTCGGACGCAAATCCCGCAGCCCATCGCAGAGAATCGCACCTTTTCATTTCGTGGTGTATGCGACGTCCGTTCAGAAAGTGAAATAATTCCTTGACATCTAAAATACGCATATCTTCCACAATACCGAGCCGAATTTCGCGGTTACGTTCAAATGTGACGAGTTTCATAAGCAATTCCTTCCTGCTAGGAAAGGAGGTTTTATCTTTTCAGCGAGCCAAATCCGTATCCGATCCGAGTCGCAATCCGTCTGACTGGCGAATGCTTAAACGCGAACTGCAGAAGGACGTTATTGCCGCGCCAAGCGGATCGGTTGACCGACCAAGAATTCCGGGATCGCACCCTTCCTGGGTCGGAATTTCTGCACTCGCCCGCCGCCAGTTTCGGCGACGTAGAAGTTGCCTTCTTGATCCACGCTCATTTGGTGAACGTTCCACATTGCTCCGGGCCAGTCGCCGAAGCTACCCCATGCATATAAGAAGTGTCCTTCGAGATCGTATTCTAGAATTTTAGACGTTCTACTATCTGAGGCCCATATGTGTCGATCCGCAGACATGTATAAAAAATCCAGCGACGATTCGGATCCGTAAGGCCACTGATCAAGGAACTTTCCGTTCTCATCGAAGACCTGGATGCGGTGATTGCCCCTGTCATTCACATAGACGCGCCGTGTCACTGAATCAACAACAATGCCGTGGGGCGTATTGAAGTAGCCTGGCCGGGTATCGTTGGGCGGATTGCCCGCCTTGCCCCAGGCCGTAATGTAGTTACCGTCCTTATCAAACTTTACCACGCGAGAGTTTTTGTAGCCATCCGATAGGAACATTGTGCCGTCAGGCAACCAAGCTAGATATGTAGGTCCCCCGAAATGTTTGTCATCATCGCCCTGTTCATTCGGTGTACCTAATGTCTGTAGTAGCTGCTTACCATCGTTAGAGAATTTGTATATCGCATTCCGCTGGTCGTCGACTACCCAGACGCTTTTTGCCGGATCATAGGGGTTGATAAAGATGGCATGCGCGCGTCTAAAGAGCTTGTCCCATTGGGTCCAAGCCTCGACGATGTTTCCGTTGGCGTCCAGCACCAGCAGGACATGCTCCCATCGCGCGTCAACGCCATACCGACCCTGCCAATTACCAACTTCTCCTGCACGGCCCTCCCGATCACCGCCTTCCCCTTCCGGCCCTGGTGGGCTAGCCACCGGCCCCGACCCGGCGTTTCGGAATGGCAAACCTCGAATGGGGAAAGAAAGGCTTGGTCCGAATTGCGGAACCGGGGCCTCCATCGGTCTTTTTAAGAGCGGAAGCTCCCCCCGCTGCCCCATGAAAATCCGATTTGGGCTCTCTGCGAAGACCGCGTTTACCGTGCCCCACGTCCAGTTTTGATGGCCCGGCAACTGACTTAATGGTTTTGGCCAATCCGCGACGACCTCGTACGGTCCATAAATATCGACGGTGCCCTTCTCGCCTGGGACTGCTGCAAAACCTGCTCCAGGTTTCACTTGACCTTCAACAGACAGCAGCTTAGCGTTGAATCGAAAAATAATCATGACGGCGCTAATAGCGACCACCGCGATTACGATCATCCTTTTGCGCATGAATTTCTCTCCACGCTTAAAGGTTTCTCTTGGGAAAAGATTCCGAACCGAACAACCCCACTAAAAAGTCGCGCTCGGCTCGTTCGGTGAATCCGTTACGATCTTGCGAGAGGAGTGACGAGCGGATTTCGCCGACGGCGGAAATACGAAAGTTTTGACGTCGCTTCCTGATCTCCCTTTGTGAAAGGCAAACGGCGGCGCGCATTCGCGAAAAGTGGCTTTTCAGTCCCCGATTCAATCCGGGAAGTGTCTGGAACAGCATGCCCAGCGACTATGCGAACTCCGAAGTCCTCTTAATAGCTTCGCCGAATACCCTCACATGCTGTTATCGCCTACCTCTTTCTTTGTTTTGTGTGACTAATTCTCATTTACAAAGTACCGGCCGCGACGTACGACAGCCTTGTTCACCAGCATTTTGTGGCCTGTACGCTTTTGTCGAGCGCTGTCCATAAATTCGAAATTCCCATCTCGAATCTCAAAA
This sequence comes from Acidobacteriota bacterium, assembly GCA_013287135.1. Lineage (GTDB taxonomy): Bacteria > Acidobacteriota > Terriglobia > Acidiferrales > UBA7541 > Palsa-295. Next base: position 2,771 of record JABDEK010000043.1, read on the forward strand.
ATGCCAATATCGGCTTCCGTCCCCGATCTGAGAGTACCAAGTGGCAAACCATAATTGTAAACTTGAGCTGGCTTAACAGTGACCATCTCAATCGCCTTGTCAAGATCTATACCAAGGGCAACAAATTTAGACACCTGAGTAGGCAGATCGTAAACCGGGCGCTCGAGGCGATCGGTGCTGATCGTGTCGGGCAGAAAATCTTGCGCTAGACACTTTTCCGCGACATCGAAGCTAAAATGAGAACTACCCTGAGCTGGATCGAAAATGACGCCTCGCTCCCGGGCTTCCAGCACAGCTGGCAGTAACTTCCCATTCGCATCAAGAACGCCGTTGGGATGACCGTTCAGGTAGTGTGTGAACACGTCGCCCTTTCGCAGAAACTTCAAAATGTCCGGCAGCGGAGAGTAAGAGTCGTCGATATGAACCGTCAAAGGAAGGCGAGCAGCGTCCGCAGCTTGTAGCGCTCTTCTGAGACACTCCAAGTCGTTTGTACCCTGAATATCTTTTTGCAACCTGACCTTAATTCCAACAACGGTTGGCTTATTCTCTTCCGCTGCCTTCTCCGTCAACTCAGGATTCACCCAGTCCAGGTTACGCATTGTATCCTTAGTGTGAACTACAATTCCCAGTGCACTAATGTCCACTAGAGCAACGATGCGAGTGATAGAGGTATTCACCACGTACTTAATGAACGCATTGATCATCGGATAACCCGTGGAACCTGCATCTACAACCGTGGTTACTCCTCTGCCTAGACAATAGTGATCTGCATTCGCGCCAGTTCCTACTCCGTCGAAGCAATGCACGTGAATATCAATAAAGCCGGGAGTAACTATCTTGTCTTTAGCCGAAACGACCATCCTAGCTCGACCTTCGGGGATATTCGGGGAAACCGCGAGAATTCTCCCGTTATTCACCGCGACATCGAGCAAACCGTGTAACTTCTGGTCGGAGTCAATGACTGTGCCTCCCTTGATTAGCAAATCGCAGTCTAGACTTTTGCTTTGATCTTGGAGAGCTTCCGGCTTGCTGGCAGGCCATACCTCGCCCGAGGTCACTAATGCTGTCGCTCCAGTTACAAGGTAGCTAGAAAACTCCCGGCGCGTTAACATGAAATTGCCTCGTATTTTTCATTTTAGTTCTCAAGTGCCTTTATCTTGCTGGTGGACGTATGCCCTCGATCTTCAACCGCACTCGAAACAGCGATGTGATTCCTGTCATATACAGAGTCTTGCCGTCGGCGTCGCCGAAAGTAGGCTCTGTCAGCCGTTCGGGAGTCAAGATCGTACCAATGTGTTTGCCGTCTGGCGACATGATCCACAGTCCGCCTGGACCGGCACAATACACGTTTCCGTTCTTGTCTACTTTCATTCCGTGCCCTGAGTCTTCTTTATCGTTGTTCATATCGACGAACAACCGGCCATTAGATATTGTGTCGTCAGGTTGAACGTCGAAGCGCGTAATCATCTTTTTCTTCGTGTCGTTAACGTACAAATACTGTTCATCTGGAGAAAATGCCAGCCCGTTTGGAAGCGGAAAGTCCTTAGACAACAATTGCACCTTGCCTTGCCTTAAAAGAAAAATACCGTTGAAAGGTAGCTCTCTCTTGGGAGCATTATCCCTAAGATGCAACCCGCTTGTAGGATCAGTGAAATACAGAGATTGATCCGATTTATAAACCAGTTCGTTCGGACTATTGAATCTCTTCCCGTCGTAGCGATCCGCCAGGACGGTGCGTCCGCCGTTCTTTTCCAGCCGAATAATAGCCCTGTCACCTTGTGCACAAAAAACGATTCTGCCCTGCCGGTCCAGCGTCAGTCCGTTTGAACCTATAATGGCTCCTTTCGTTACTCCATTGTTGGGTTCCCCACCCACACCGACACTCGAAGCATCGGTACCTGTAAATCCGCTCTGTCTCAGAAAGATAGAAACTTTTCCATCGGGTGTCCATTTGTCAATCACGTTAGCTATGAGGTCACTGAAGAGCAGGTATCCGCCACCGTTGTCAGGTACCCAAACTGGGCCCGAGGCGATTCCGAAACCTTCGGCAATTTTTTCCACTTCAGCGTTGGCCGGAACGATCTCGTCCAATTTCGGATCCAACCTGACCACCGAACTCTGGCTCTGCGAACTCCGCGTCACCACATTCATTCCTAGAGTCGTCACGAGCAATACAAAAGTCAAAAGTTTCACGATGATAGGCCTCCAGTCCAGATCAAGATAGGATCACTGGTCCCAATTCGACAGTCTTAACTAACTCCTCGACTTTAAGTTCGCACTCCCGCGCTCATCCTGCTGACCTTTATCCGCCGAAACCGCCCAGGGGTCGATCCAAGGGCGCTCACGTTTGTGATCAATTACCGCATGGAAGAACTTTGCTTACCTGCCTCTCCAGGATCAACGACTCCAATTTTCCCGTTCATCCATTCGGTAAACCAAACCCGTCCCTTGCTATCTAAGCCAATGAATCGAGGAGCGGCATTGTCGGACGGGATCGGAAACTCGGTGAACTCGCCAGTGTTCGGGTCAAACCGGGAAATATTGTTGCCGTTCAAGTCTGCGAACCAGATCTTACCGGTTTTCTTATCCGCAGCGATCCCATAAGGCATTGCAAAACGTGTAGGGGGGTGATACATCGTGAATGTTCCGGTCCGTGGATCCAGTTTACCCAGGCTATTGCCATTGAAACTTCCGAACCAAACGTTATCTTGCGCGTCTACTTCCAACCCTCTAATGCTGGGGGAATCCGGTGCGTGATATGCCTTCGTTTCTTCGGTGACCGGATCGATTCTTACAAGCTCGCCGTAAGCAAATACACTCACCCATACTTTATCCGTCGAGTCCACTTTGATATCGTAGAATGTCCCGTTAGGATCCAGGTGCGCAGGCGGTTGTCCGGGAACTTGATCCCAATTTTTGACCGAATTCTCGGGAAAAGTGGCTGGGAGCGGAACATTGTACTCTTTGAATTCCTTCCTTTTCACATCAAACTTCCAGACCGAACTTCCAGAACACCAGATGTTTCCTGCTGAGTCCATCGCCAAGGTATGAGTGCCGGACTTTCGGTTGGGAATATTGTATGTCGTGACCTTGCCCGTCGCGGGATCCACGGAGGCTAGATCCGGCCCGTTTGTTAGTGTCATCCAGATAAGGCCATCTTTGCCCAGTACTCCAGTGTGAGGATGCGGAGCTGGGTATTCGTCGAATTTTTCTGGACCAACCTCGAAACGCGTGATCTTGTTGGCTCGAAGTCCCCGCTCGCCGAACCAAGCATCGCCGTGCGCGTCGATTAAGATGCTGTGCGGCATGCTATCCGGCCCCGTCGGGACCGTATATTCGCGGATCGTTGCGTTTAACACCTCATTGGATAGGTCCGCATGCTTAACCTGTTCCGGTTTTGGCGGATCTGAATCGGGACCGAAGTAGCGTGCACTCGGGCCAAAGTCCTTTTCCAGTGCTTGGCATAGAGCCGCAAGCGTCACTGGGGTAAAATCGGGAGCCGGTAATCTGCCCAAGGTCATCACGGGGATAAAGCTCTGCCAAGCCGAAGCCGTATACCCGCTCCTGCGGCGGATATTTCCGAAGCTATGACATGTGACGCATGCCGCCGTGATGAATCTTGTCGGTGGGTCATCGGGCAACAGAGTTTCCAATTCTGCACTCGTGAGGTGTGTCAGACCGAATTTGGGGGTTAGACTAAAGTTCGTCTCACCTGCTTGAGTGGTTTCAACGGTTTTTTGTTTCGAGGCGAACCCATAAGCCTCAACCGTTAGAGTGTAACTTCCAGGTGGAAGCGTAATTTCATAGTGACCGTCGGCTTGCGTAAACCGAGCCACGGTCTTGCCACCCGCGGTGGCTTTGATCATCGCTCCCCGGACGGGTTTGCCAGCAGTATCGGTGACCACCCCGTGAATGTCGGCATCTGACGCCGTTAGCGTAGCAGGCACGCAAATCACCGCCAGGAACGCCCATAGTATGTTTCGAATTAATGCTTGCATTTCCGTCTCCTTGGTAAACTACACGGCCCAAGAGCACTCCCATCTGTTTACGTTGCAAACATAAGCGAGCCGCAGCACCTGACATGAAAAACTCTAAGCTTTAGGTTCGTTCAGATTTCCGTTCGACAGTTATTGATTTCCATTCTTTGAAACTCAGTGCCTACTCGCCACAATAAAATGAAGTCGTCCTGGAGATTGACTTTTGGTTTCAATGATTTTTGGCCAATTAGGAAATGCTTCGCAGCTGCTAACCTTCTGAATAGTCGATTCCATCGGCTTGTGAACGTATTGTGATCAGTGTTGATTTGATCTTTTCAAATCTCCCAAAACCCGATTCCACAACTCACCAGAACAACTTCAGCCCAAACTGGATTTGGCGGTTGGTCGTGCTTGTCAAGGTTATTGCACCCCCGAACGGAACCAAGGATCCATCTGGATTCAAGATAGTACGATTCTCGTTCGGAGACGTGAAATTCGAGTGGTTAAAGGCATTGAAAAATTCCGCTCGGAACTGAGCTTTAAATGTCTCGTGAATGGGAACGTTCTTAAACAGAGAAAAGTCAAAAGCCACCAGCCCAGGACCAATCAGCGAGTTGCGTCCCGAATCACCCAAACGATTACTTGGGTTTGGAGCGGCGAAACATTGGAGCTTGACGTAGTCGTTCACATTGCCAGGATTTACAGCGGTCGCGCAGCCCGGCCCTGTAAGCCGATCGGGGTACTGATAGGGATCGGTGCTGCCTTCGCCGAGCGGGTCTCCAGAAACAAGTACGGTAAATGGTGTGCCCGATTGCACCGTCAAAATGCCGCCCGTTTGCCAGTTGCCTAGGATTGCTTTCGCTGGCGCCGAAAAGGAGCCTGGGGTGGGTATGTTCCAGTTGTAATTGATCGACAGAGCGTGCTTGATATCGGTGTCAGAGAGACCATGTATGCATTGGGTGCAGAACCAAAGAGGAGTGGAGATTGAATTCCGATACTGGTCGGGAGCGGTGCCACCCGATCCATCGTCAAGGCCTTTGGCAAACGTATACGAGCCTTCGATCAGAAACCCATGACTAAGGGTCTTGTTGATCTGGGCCTCGAACGCATTGTAAGTGTACTGCCCTTCCCAAAGCGCCAGATTAATCCGGCCCGCAAAGGGGTTAATGAGCGTTCCGGTTCCGGGCGTAGGCCACACTAGATCTTGGCGAGGGCCCGTGTATCTCAAGTAAGCATAGTTAAAATTGGGGTCCGAGGAAACTAGGTTAGTCGGAAGGACCATATTAGCATCCTGGTACTGATCCCACATGTGGACGCCGCGCGCACCTACATAGGCGACCGTGGCTGTTGTGCTTGGGGCAATTTGCCGCTGGATGCTGAGGTTCCACTGCCCGATGTAATTACGTTTAGGATTAAATTGCAACACGGAGTAAGTGTGCATACCTGAGATCTCGGAGAAAGCTCCGGTTGGAAAAGAACCAACTGGCAGATTACCCGAACTGCTAACATCGGCAAACGGATATGAGGAGTCTACCCCGGTTGTCAAACTGGCTAAGAGAGGTAGCTGGTCATAGAGTCCCACACCTGCACGAACGGAAGTCTTGCCGGTTTTGAACGGATCCCAGGCTACACCCAGTCTTGGCTCAAAATTCCATTTTGATGGATTCTGCACATAAGGGCTTCCCAGAAAGGGATTCGGGGGAGCTCCGTCTAAGACTCTAAGGTTCGAAAGCTTGCCGTTAGTCTCGGTGATAATGGATGCCATCTCATAACGCAGACCCAAGTTGATGGTAAGGTTCGAGCGAAAGTGAACGTCATCTTGGAAGTAAGTCCCGAAGACCGTCTGCCGCTGATGTCGGGGACTCTCAGTGCCGGGCGTGTCGGTCTGAAACGAGGCCGGCATGTTCGTTAGGAAATCCGACAGAGAGTTGAAATTGAATACCCCGCCCGCTTGGCGCAGGCTCAATGAATTGTATTGGATCCGCTCCATGTTCGCGCCAAATTTCATCGAGTGAATTCCCTTGACGTAAAACAAGTTGTCATATGCCTGCCACGAATTCCAACGCTCTGTGTTGGGAGGCACTGCGGAGAGACCTCCCGAGAATCCCGTTAGTGGCCCTATGTTGAGCTGACCCGCGGAGTCCCCGGGAACAAAACCCAAGGAGGTATCGGTCGTTGCTGGATTAATGGCCGTGGCGCTAACGGGGTCCCCAAGATTTTCGCGGTTAAATCCGAAACGTGCGGAATTGAGAAACTGAGGACTGAACATGTGGTTCCATTCGATGGCAACGACTTGGCGCCGAGTGAGATTGTTAATGATTTTATTCTTGAACTCGTCATCCGATGACTGCGCTGTGTTGTCGAACATATACGTTGCGGAGATGCGATCTTTTATCGAAAATTCGTGATCCGCTCGGATGATGAAGAAATTCTCAGACGATATTAGGGGGTTCGGGAACTGGTATATTCCCGTATCGCCGCTGACGGGTCCGTTGGGCAAAGGATAAAATGCCTGCAAGAATGCAGCTGCCGCCGGGTCCACCGTCACCGTCCCGGTTGAAAGATTGCCTGCCCGCGCGGCCATCGACGGAACATTATCGATGACCTCCTGGCCCAAATTCTGTCTTATCCCCTCATAGTTACCGAAAATGAAGGTTTTATCTTTTTGAATAGGACCTCCGGCGGAGACCCCAAATTGGTTTTGTTCAAAGTTCGGGATTGTCGGTGGGTCAAAGTAATTTCGCGCATCAAGCGCGCTGTTGCGCACGAATTCGTAAGCATCTCCATGGAAACTGTTTGTCCCCGATTTGGTTATCGCGCTGATGACTCCACCCGAAACACGTCCATACTCGGCTGAATAGTTGGCCGTGAGGACGGAAAACTCCGCGACAGAATCAACACCCAAATTGCCGCCGAGTATGCTTCCCGGGCCGTTGTTCGAGTGGTCGCCGAAATTGACGCCGTCGAGGAGGTAGGTGTTTTGGTTCGAGCGAGCGCCTGTGATGTTCAATTGTACCCCTAGACCGCGGTCCACCCTGTCGCCCGCATTGAGAGGTGGCTGGTCTTTCGCAAAATTGACGCCGGGCTGCAGAGTGGCCAAGTCGGTCCACGACCGGCCATTTAGAGGAAGTTCGGTAATCGTCGTCGTATCATTGACGCCGCCCATGGCTGCATTGGCCAGATCCACGGTCGGAGGCGCGCTTGTAACGGTAACCGATTGGCTGGAGCTGCCTATCGTCAGGTTCAAATTCAGCACCAGCTCTTCTCCGACAGTTAAAACAATCCCCTTTCGGATTTCGGTCGCGAAGCCCTTCGCTGAAGCATCGAGGTCATAAGTACCAGCTTGCAGGTTCGGGATGACGTAAATGCCGTCCGAGTTCGTGACTCCATATGCACTAGTCCCGGTCGCTACATTTTTGAATGTAATAGTTGCACCAGGGATTACAGCCCCGGAGGGATCCACTACCTTACCTGATACGTTCGCTCCCACAACCTGGGCAGAAAGTTTAACCGGTAACACGAATCCGAGTAGAATTAGTGAAGCTATCGGAAGCTCCAAAATCCACCGCACGGTGCGTGATCGAGTCATCATCGTCGGGCTCCTCCACCGAGATATCTCCCTTTGAGAGCTCTAACACCAAGCCAGATTTGCTTTCGACTAACCATTCGGAACCAATAGACTGCCTCTTCCATGGGGAGACGTAGCGACTTGCAATTTTTTAGTGTGGCTCATTCCCGGCTGTGCCGGTGACACTTGAGGTTGGAGCGGCGATTCTGAACACTGATGAGTAGTTGCTTGTGAAAACGGAAGACCGTCGCACTGCATAAGACTCCTGACGTAGAACTTTTTCTGGATCCCGGATCCTTGTATATTCAACGTCGCCCTTTGTCAATTAAAATATTTCTCATCTGTCACGACGTGGATAGCGGCGGATCAGCAGGGGCTATCGCGAGCGAGGGAAATTGATGAAAGTGGGTTCTGCCCGAGATCAGGAGCCACTACGCCGATTCTTGGCCCACTTCGGCGGCTGAGCAGTCCGGGGGGCTTCTCTCGTAGCCAACTTGAAAATGCCGCGGAAATAGGTGGGCAAGACGGCTGTGGAAGTTTCAGTGTAGTGCGTGAAGTATGTCCAGACTTAGCGCGGCCTTCTCACCATTTGCCTGTCGGCAGGATCGAGGCCAGGCCCGCACTTGATTGCCATGATCGCTGGATACCACTAGGCGCATCTGGCACCTTTTGCCACATAGAATGGTACTGCATCGAAATTTTCGCATGGACTTATGACCTCTTCGGCTTTATCGCTGATAAAAAAGCTAGTCGTCAGTTCCCGGGTAGTTTAGTTGCGAGAGGAAGTAAGGTCGCTACGCCTACCGTGATAAAGGATCGAAGTAATACTAGGACTTCAGGTGTCGCATGTTCCAACGAGCCTTTTTGCGAGTTAGAGCTGCTCGAATATGGGCAGATGCAAGGGTTCTCGCGCGGGCGACTTGTCGTCTCAAGATCGCATCGACAATGCGGGCATGCTCGTCCCAGGAGTGTTTCTGGAAACTGTCCATTGACAGGTCTGCAATCATTGCGCGGTAGATATGATTCCACTGAGTCTCCATTACCTCTAATACCACCCGATTTTCAGATGCACGGTACAGTTCGTTGTGAAAAGCTTGGTCAAGCTCAATTAGCCGGTCTACTGAGCTAGACCCAACGGATTTGCGTCCGCTAGCGAGAATCCTGCGCAATCTTCTTGCATCGAAATCCTTCCGTGCCGCTACCAACGCGGCAACATATCCCTCGACTACCTCGCGAAACCCATAAATCTCCGTGATGAACTGATCGTCTACAGGCGCAACAATTACACTACGTCCGACGATGTTCACCAATCCCTCTTGCTCCAACAGGACAAGAGCTTTGCGGACGGGTTCTCGGGAAACTCCAAGCTTAGCCGCGAGTTTTTCCTGATGGATAGGGCTTCCGGGCGGCAAGTTTCCGGTAAGGATTGCAGTTCGGATTTCAGTGACCGCTCGCTTCGAGATCGTGGGGGCCCTGGTCAGCGCTCTCATCAACTTACCACCTCGTATCGACTCTAAGTAAGTATGAAGGATCTGAAGTCATAACAAAAATATGCAAGCCCGACAGAATTGTTCACGAGCGTATCCGAAAATTGCAACACTCGAAGGACTGCACGTTACGACAATCGATCTCTTGAGTCAACGGCTTCTCGGAGTAGCTTGGGAAAGGAACGGACTCAAGCAGTGATGTACGGCCTCGAGTTCACGGTAGTCTTTGAATTTAACGGCCGCACGCAAACCGAGAAAGTTCCATTGAACTGTGAGAAGAACCTGCTCGAGGGACATCCGACAGCCGCAATACCAATATAGGAGCAGGCTCGCTCGACACCACCTGGTCGCGCTTTACGCCGCGACAGAAGGCTGTAGGAGCGCGATTCCCCAATTCTCGCAAACCTTCACAACTTGTTCAGCCCTTCGGTTAGCTCGATGGATGTTCCCCAAGGATCGACGAGTTCTGCGCTCGCGTAACTCTCGCGGCGCGTCTTGCTATACGGTAGGTCGAACGTCACGCCGCTCGCTTCTAGCTTCTTGCAAAACAACTCCAGATTCTTCACTTCGAATCCGATGTGATCCACCGCTCGTCCTTTGGTTGGTGCGGGTGAATCGGGAGACTTCGAAAACTTCAGTTCCACACCTGGAATGTTGTCGGCCCTAACCGCGTCGGATGAGGCGCTAACGGGATCCACAAATGCTTTAGCTCCAAAAGTCTTAGCGTACCAGGCTTGTATTTCTGCCAAGGAAGATTCGGGCACAAAGAAGTGGATATGGTCGCTCGCGATTGAGCCGAGGAGGGGCGATGGCGCCGGTACTTCTGACGTACCTATCGCCGCAGTGCTCCTCGTCGAATCTAGAATCTCGACTTTCACACCGTCCGGAGAGTAAACGTTTCCCCAGGTCGATTTTCTTCTGGTCCCAGTATTGGAGTCCATTTTCACACCCGCGGCCCTCAAGTTCGCTACGAGTTCCTCACCGTTCGGCACGTGGAACCCGATGTGATCCACGACTGTCCCAGTAGTGCCGCCGGAAGGCTCGCCCGTCCTTAAAAAAATCAAGACACCAGGGAATTTGATGACATCGACCCCGTCCACCTTAAGGGGTATGCCCCCCATGAGTATCCAGAACCTCTCCGTAGTCTCCACGTCGCGAACAATTGTAAATACCTGACCCATCGAAACACCCATCTCGTTCGGGGAATGCAATTGCGCCGAAGGCCACAACACGACGAGACTTAGAATCGAAACAAGAGTCATCATAAATCGCTCCTCAGTTGCGACGGAATCGCGGTTTGTCTTCTTGATCCGTAATCTACACGCGATCTTCGTTGGTATGCAATGGCCCGCGATGTTTTTAGAGTGCGGAGCCTTTCCGACCGCGGCATAGTCTCAAAAACCAAAGACCGGCGCTTCTCCCGCCCATTGCTAAGACCCTTTTTCTACGATATTTGCCCGTTGCATCCTCTCTCGCAAAATCCGATTGCTCGAGGCACGCGATGCAGCAACCCCGCAGTTGGAGAACCGGCGAGTGCGACTCAACCGCGCCCAATACAGGAGGGCTAAATTCAAAGACTTGAGCCGACAGTCTGGGGAAGTATTAGTCCGCGGTCCCAAAAGGGCATTCTCCCCGAGCGAAGCCACGCAGTTCAGAGGTAGGGAACGTGCCGCCGAAGATTGAGGCACCAACATGGCAAGTCGCACGCGTAAAGCAGATTTTCGTGACCTCGTCGGCTCTATTTCCTCGGAAGTAAGGATGCTAAGAGATTCGAAGTAGTTTGGCTGCATTGTCACCCAGGATCGCCATCTGATCGGCGTCACTCAATCCGGGTACGCCCAAAACTGAATCAACTTCGCGAGAATCACCCATGTGCGGAAAACCTACGTCATACGGAAAATCTGTGCCTAATAAAACATGGCTGGCGCCGACTTCCGTTACCAGGTGCCGCAAGCCCTCTGCCGTAAAAACAATCGAATCACAATACAGTTGTTGCTTGAAGTATTCACTGGGTGGCTTCTTCTCAATCGGTTTGCAGGCCTCGCTGACCTCTGCACAGTGATTGGAACGGCCAAGATAGGAGCCCAGAAATCCCCCACCGTGCGCACCGCAGATCTTAATTCCAGGATAACGATCCAGGGTTCCCTCAAATATCAAATGAGAGAGCGCCAGCGTCGTCTCCAACGGATGGCCGACCACGTTATCCAAAAATCCGTTGCCCGGAAAACGCGGTTGCACTCCCACGACGCTTTGAGGGTGAATGAAAATCAGGATCCCAAGATCCTCGGCCTTCGCCCAGAACGGCTCAAACTTTGGGGCTGATAGTTGGTCTCCGTTCACGCTGGCATCAATCTCAAATCCTCGCATGCCTAGAGTCTTGACAGCATAGTCCATCTGCTGCACCGCCAAATCAGGATGCTGCAACGAGACCGCCCCCAGTCCAACGAAACGATCCGGGTGATTGGCACACATCCTGGCGATTTGTTCGTTTTGACGCTGAACGATCCTGCTGGCTAAGTCGAGGTCCGCCCCGTAGTTATAGCTCGGAGTGACGCACACGGCTTGCACATCTATTCCATGTGCGTCCATATGTTGCAACCGAGACTCCAAATCGGTTGTGTTGAGCATTGGCGTTGTAGGGGGAGCCCCCTTGATTAGATCGTTGATCGCTACGTAGCAGTGGCTGTGAATGTCCACTGTCCGGGTGCGGCGGCCGCCTACCATGATGTGACGTCGTTCACCCTTTCCGCCAGGCTGTTGCGCTCTGTCCATGGTGTTCCCGAGCCCGCATCCCACGAAGAAGATCTCGGTCGTTGCGCTTACTAGATTTTTCAGAAATTCTCTGCGATTCGACATGTATTCTCCTGTTGAAATGGGACCTGACCGAGATTTCCATGTTGATTCTTCCGAGAGCCCGTAATATACGCTTGACAGATCTCACTTGGAAGGTCAGAGCGGTTCCCGTGTCCGACTGAGCCACAGCGATCTGTCTCGCCTCGATTTGCCAAGGCGAATAAAACATTAAAAAGGTTAGAATTTCAGCGAGGCGGCCAAAGGGTAAAAGGCAGAGTGCGGACACTTTCCCGACGCCACATGTGACGACATGCTGAACTCTGGGCGACCACTTCAAATACGATTTACGTCCGACAATTGTCGGCTACTTCAGCGAGCTTATGAAACTGCTTCCAGTGGATCTGATAACACTGACACTCGGACTAGGAAGACTTCTGCCCAGTTATCGACAGCCCGGCGATCTCTTAAGTCCGGGAATTGACGGGCTTCGGAAAATCGAGTCAAAAGGTGGTTGCTTGGGAAAAGTAAATGCGGTAAATGTCTGTGTCTGCGAATGTCCCAGAAACCAACACCGATTCATAACCGCATGCTTCGGATGTGAGTGTAAACATGCATTTAGCGAGTCCCTTGTGCGATTCCGTTCAGCTGGGATTCATCTGAATAAGCGTTGAAGTCATGTTTCTCGTATAGCAAAGGTTGTGCGGCTGTTGTACCGATGACCCAAACATCTCTCAACCTGAGATAGTTTGAACGGGGGAAAAGTGAAAGTCGTTATAACCGATCACCGCTTTCCAGACGTCGAACAGGAAAGGCGAGCCGTCGAGTCATCGGGTGGAACGCTTTTCGTCGGTCAGATTGCCGACGAAGAGCAACTCGCTGCAGTGTGCAGAGACGCTGACGGCGTGCTTACTGTCCGGGCGCCAATAACGAAACGGGTGATAACCGCTATGGAGCACTGCCGCATCATCGTACGTTATGGCATCGGGGTCGACACCATTGACATCGCGGCCGCGACTCAGCGCGGCATTATGGTGGCGAATGTTCCCGATTATTGCATTGACGAAGTCTCAGACCACGCGATGGCGTTGTTGCTCATGCTCAGCCGTCAAATGATTCCCGCGATTTCTTTGGCTAAGGAAAAGCGCTGGGCCATCGCAAGCATGCCACCTTTGCACCGGTTGCGCGGGCAGGTTTGTGGCTTGGTCGGCTGCGGGAAAATCGGATCGCTGCTAGTCGGCAAGGTGTCGCAACTTGGCATGCGCGTACTGATCTACGATCCCTATTTAAGCAGTGCCCGCTGCCGCGCGATGGGCGCGGAACCAGTTTCTTTCGATGCGTTACTCGAGGGCTCGGACTTTATTTCGCTTCATGCACCACTAAATGACGCGACACATCATCTCTTCGGGGCAGCTGCGTTCACAAAGATGAAACGCTCGGCCTCAATCATTAATACAGCGCGCAGCGGCCTAATCGACGAACCTGCACTTATCGCCGCGCTGGATGCCGAGAAGATTTTCGGCGCCGGTCTTGACGTGGTGGAAGCAGAATCGGAGCTGACACCGGTGGGCAGCGCGCTGACAGACCATCCGAGGGTTATCGTTACCCCTCACACGGCTTGGCTAAGCGTGGAAGCTCGCTCGACTCTACAAGCCCGGGCGATCGCGCAGGTCCTCACGTGCTTTAAGGGTGACCAACCTTACGGGCTAATCAATCGCGAGCTCGCGAAGTAAAAACCTCTAGAATAGAAACAAAATGGGACGAAATGATCTTTACACCGTAATTCTTCTGACGACGCGAGTGGATTAAACGAGAACGAGCTTTGTTGTGGAACCAGCTCTTCCGAGGCTGCCGAATACCAAGTGGGGTGCTCTCACATTGAACATGGTGGGATATTGGGGAAGGTGCCCGCAGAAAACCTCGCTTAAGGAGTGCGAGGTCGGCAGCTAAATGGACATTCGCTCAGGTCGCAACGCAAACGCAAAGATTCCGGCTATCACTGACAGCAACGAAATCTGAATTTCTCCCGCCATCGCCCACCCGGCGTGGCTTGCAATTCCACCCATCAGATAACCGGCAGCGGCGGCGGCCGCGTAAAGGCTCGTCACGAACATACCCGAGGCACGGCTGGACAAGCTGCTTCGCACCGCTTTGACATGATAGGCGGCTAGATTGACATACAAGGTGCCACTGCCAATCGCACCATAGGCACAAGTCAAAATTATCTGCGGCACAATCGCTCCCGATCCGTGGAAGCAGAGGTATCCAAGTCCCGCTATGCAGAAGAATGCGGAACTGAGAACAAGTCTCGGTGAGAAGCGATCTCCCAGCCACCCACCGGCTATTGAAGTAAGGGCTCCAACCCCATAAAAGCTCATGACAAGTCCCGCCGCCTTAGGTGGATAATGAAGTCCTTCGCGGAGGAAGGTGGGATACATCCCCGTAAAACCGTAAAGAACGAGACCTCCAATCACACTCAGGATAGTAAGAATCACAGTATTCCTATTCATTAGCACAGGCGCACCGCGACGATCTGCTCGAGTATCCGCGGCACGATGCGTTTCACTGAACCAGGGACGCACCGTAAGTGCGATCACTGCAATCATCAAAAAGCCGATAAGACCAAACACGACCATCGGAGCACGCCAACTCCGATAACTAGCAAGCAGCATGCTGCCCAACACCGGCCCGCTAAACGCACCAATGCCGAAAAATACATTCATTGAACCGATCGCTGCAGCGCGGTATTGCACAAAGTAGTTCGCCGCGATCGCAATCATGACCGTAAGCTGCATGGCCTCACCGATTCCGGTCGCCGCCAGATAGAGAAGCATGTCCGAGAATCGGAGCGAGAACACAATGAGCGCCGTGGCCGTGGAAAAAATCGCGATTCCTAGCATGAGCACCGTCTTGCGGGGAAAACGTGTTAATAGATAGCCCGTCGGCAGCCCCGCAACGGCCAAACCCAAGGTGAAAATGGTTGCGAGGAGTCCGGTATTGGCGAGCGAGAAGCCATACTCCTGACGTACGTCATGGGCGAGAAGCGGAAAAAGCTGCCGATCCGCCGCATTGACCGCATAGGCAGCCAGCAGTGCGCAATACATCGCAATAGCTGCAGCGCGTGTGCCAGGTTGATCGGGTACTCGCCGCACGAGATGTTTAGATACTTGTTCATGATTTAAATTTTCCGTCATATTGTCGGGGCATGGCAGAAATGTTTTTGACAACGATGCCAACGCTTCTGCCCTGGATCCTACCGACCATCCCATCATTACTATTGGAATTTTCGGCGGCGCGAGTATACACCTCTGGGTGTGCAGATGGTTTCAAGCAGCCTCTGAAATATCGACATGGCCGCTGACTGGGAATCTTCAATTTCAACTCTATCTGTGGGCAGAACTCAAATCTCTGTGCCTGGTGCGCTCTAACGTCAAAATCAGATTGTTGGCCGCTTGTTGGTGAAGGGAGTGGTTCAAGCAGCTAAAAGGAGTTGCTCAACCAGCGGCGTGCCACCCTCCATCGACAAAAAGTGTATGCCCCGTGACGAAATCCGAGGCAGGACTCGCCAGGAAGAGAGCAGCGCCGATAAGGTCGGAGGGTTCTGCAAACCGCCCGAGTTTGATACGACTGAGCAGGCGCTTCGCACGCGCTTTATTTTCGCGCAGCGAGCGGCTGGTATTCTCGGTCAGGGTTGCGGTGGGTGCGATGGCATTTACGCGCACGCCAAAGGGAGCCCATTCGGTGGAGAGAGCACCGGTAAGATAGGAGACTCCTGCTTTGGCAAGGCCATAGACGCTCTTACCAACATCCGTGCTCGCAGACCACGTGGAACTGAGATTTATTATCTTGCCGTAGCCGCGGTCGATCATTAAACGCCCCAAAAATTGCGAGCAGAAGAATGTGCCCTTAACATGAAGATCGACAAGTTGGTCCCAATCGTCTTCGGTTACATCCAGCGCGGGCTTGGTAAAACCAAAGCCTGCGCAGTTTACCAAGACGAGTCCGAGTTCTCTGCCCTTGACAACTTTAGATACGGATCGTTCGAGGGAGCGGATGTCGCTCATCTGGCTGAGATCAGCTTGAATTATCACGGCCGTTCCGCCTATAGTTTTTACCAAGCGCTGCACTCCAAGAAGTTTTTCACGGTTTCGACTCACCAACACGAGTTCGGCTCCCGCGCGCTGGTAAGCGAGTGCGAACTCGCGCCCAATGCCTTGGCTAGCCCCGGTAATAACCGCCAAGCGGCCATCGAGTCGAAAGGAGGGCAGATCGGGGTTCACTTGTTGGCGGACCATGAGAAGAGTGTTACCTCGTTCGGCCGGTTGTCGTATCAAGGGGATGAAGATCGTTTACGAGGCGCTCGTCGAACGGATACGTCGTATAGATGTCGACGCCGCCGGCGGTGACGATATGATCGTTCTCAAGCCGGATGCCCCCTATGCCTGGCTTTCCGGCATACGGTTCCAGATTAAAGGCCATTCCCTCCTTGAGCGCCACAGGCGATTCTTTCGAGGCAGGGCTGAAGTAGGGGGCTTCCCAAGGGTTAACGCCGGACCCGTGTCCCAAACTGTCGAGAACGTAGGGCTCGGCCGCGGCGAAAACCTCGGCGTTGGTCGCACCGGGTCGCACTTTGCTACCGGCATTGAAGAGCGCGTCGTAGCACTTCTGATGGAGGTCACGCATCGCCGGAGTTGGCTTTACGTTTCCACAAATCCAGGTACGAGTTAAATCGCCCCAATAACCGTTATATCCCGCACCGATGTCGAGAATGACGAGATCGCCATTACGGATAATCCGATCGGATGTAAAACGACGATAGGGCGCGGTATACGGACCCGAGCAGATTATGTTCGAACATTGAGTCCATTCACTGCCCATCGCTGTCATGGTTTTCCAAGCGACAGCAAGAACTTCACATTCTTTTACTCCGGGACGCAGAAATTCGAGTGCACGATCAAGTGCCGCCTCGGTAATAGCATTCGCGATCTTGAGGCAATGAATTTCGTCTTGGGTTTTGATCTCCTTAGCCCGCATGAGCACGCTTTGGTATCCATCAGCGAATGTCGTTGTCGGGAATACCTCGCGAATCGCCGTCTCCATGTTTATATCCCAGATATCGATGCCAACTCGCTTGCCCGCAAGCGACCCCACCAAACCTTCTACTTGTTCGGCCCATCGTTTCATTCCGATCTTTTCACGGAAATTCGCACGCGGCCGTATCTGATCCGGACTAAGCCAGGGCATACGGTGACGGCAGTGTTCAAAATCCATCGACCAGAGGATCGGTTCGTGACCTCGGGCCAGTACTGTTACGGCATTCCCCATGATGAAAGCAGGACCGAGATGGTGGCGGTAGCCCATCAAATACCGGGCATCCTCGGTACGAAACACGAATAGTGCATCAAGATCCGAATTGTTGAGCGCGTCTTTCGCTCGCTGCAGGCGTTCGCGCAACATCCGTTGAGGATCGAAGCGCGCTTCCCAATCTACTGGAATGAGTCCATAGTCAGACACGGTTTCTCCCTTCTACTACAAACCTGCTTTTATTAACATCTATTTTCGAAGTCTGTCAAATTCGCAACGCGTTGATCGGTGGAAGCCTTCACATTTTCGCGAGCGGAATAACGGGTCGACGTCAATGTTAAGAGTTCCTGTCAGGTTCAAAAAATGAAGGTCATGCAAAGAAAGTCTGTATAGCGCTTACCCTTACCTCAAGTCCACTCGGCGTTTTACAAATCTCGCCGTCGATGGAGAACATTTCCAATTCTGAATTTCTCCAAGCGTTGACTGGGTAATTCCCAATTTCAACTTCATCTTCGCGCTCAACGCAAAACTATATCCCGCGTCTCTTTGTGAACCGAAGAGTTGTGGCTGCTAAAACGAGGGGCTACTGGACGAGTGCTGGGATTTGCGAAATATTCCGCCGAGAAAGGAGATCCCTTGATCGCCAGGTATTCGAGATTGGTAGCGCCGATGGGGAATCTGCACCTTAACTGTAGTGAACTCACAGGAGATCATAGCAAGCGGCGAAAAACTTTTATTGTGTTCCATCGCAACTTCATCTCCGGAGTCGCACAAACTCCATAGCAGCGAGCGGAGAAGTTGACGTTGCTGTTCGTGTATGACTAGAATCCGTAGTTTGTTTCCCAAGCCGGAAAGAACTTTCACGATTCCGGTGCGGGAAGCTCCAGGAGAATGACGATGAAAAGATACATGCTGACTTGTGCAATTCTTCTCGGTGCAGTTACAGGTGGTCTCGCCGCTTCGGGTTATCGTCTCCTTAAAACAATTCCCGTTGGGGGCCAAGGATCCTGGGATTATCTCTCGATCGATGAAACAAACCGCCGCCTCTATGTTTCGCATGAAACGAAGGTGGACGTGCTCGATCTGGATTCCGCAAACGTCATCGGTAAAATCCCTAATACACTCGGCGTCCATGGAATTGCAATCGCGCCGGAGCTGGGCCGCGGATTCACCAGCAACGGGAAAACTGACACGGTCACAATTTTTGATCTGAAGACACTCATGCCTATAGCCCAAGTTTCGACTGGAAAGAAGCCCGACGCCATTGTCTACGATCCCATCACTAGCCGAGTCTTTGTCATGAATGGAGTTGGAAATAGCGCGACCGCAATCGATGCCGCCACTGGAAAGGTCGCAGGCACGATCGATCTGGGCGGCGGCCCAGAATTTGCTGCAGCCGGCAGCCTCGGAAACGTTTTCGTCAACCTGGAGGATAAGAATGTTGTTTTGCGAATTGATTCCCGCGGATTAAGGATCGAGGATCGTTGGCCACTCGCGCCTTGCGAGCACCCCTCGAGTATGGCCATTGATCGCGCGAATCACCGCCTTTTCATCGGCTGCCGCAGCCATGTCATGGCTGTTGTGAACGCGGAGACCGGCAAAGTCATCACAACTCTGCCAATCGGCGATCACGTGGATGCCTCTGCCTTTGATCCCGCTACCGGCCTAATTTTTAATTCTACTGGAGAGGGCGCAGTCGATGTGTTCCACCAAGATTCACCGAATGAATACTCGTTTGTTGCGCGAATCCCCACGCATCCCGGATCGAAGACGATGGCACTAGATTCTAAAACTCACCAGATTTTTGTTCCCGCGAACGACTCTGGTAGTTTTGGCATTCTCGTCTTCGGAAGGTAGTTTCGATCACGGCTCAGGTCAATGCTTTATCGACTGCGGCGCCCCAGATGTCGCCAACGGTGAAACCCTCAGGGAAAGGATCCTCGGGATCGACTACGTACTGAGCGAAGCCTGTGATCCATGCTGTCCCGCTGAGTGTGGGTATGACTGCTTGATATTGGCCGACCTGCGTTTCGCGCACAAGGCAACCTGTGAAAATTGTCCCGAGTATGCCCTCGTGCGGGAATGTTTCGTTGAGTCTAAGTCTTCCCTTAGCGTAAAGCACGGCCATGCGGGCACAAGTGCCAGTTCCACAGGGTGACCGGTCAATGGCGCCAGTCCACGTGGCAGGTCTGCTCCAGTCGAGCTCGCCAGTAGAGCAAACCACTGTGTTTTTGGCAACAGCATGAGGGTTTGTGGGTGCGCCGGTAAGCTCCGCGATAGTGATACCACGAATCCCGGGATTCTCAGGGTGCACGACTGGGAGTTGCTCGCGGGCGGCGGCTTTGACCATTTCGGCGACCCGAACAATATCTCGCCCTTCGTCTGGCGTAAGGTGCAGGCCGAGAGGCTCGGCTTCTGCGATAACATAAAACATCCCGCCATACGCGACATCGACGGTAACGGTTCCGAGATGCGGTACTTCTACTTTCGCGTCCAAATGGGTGGCAAACGACGGAACGTTTTCGAATGTGACTCGCTTCACTTTACCGTTTTGTACATCCGCTTTGACCACCACCAGGCCAGCCGGCGTGTCTAGCGTGAGTGTGGTGGTAGGCTCATCTGCAGCTACCATTCCCGTCTCGATAAGGGTAGTGACCACACAAATTGTGTTCGTGCCCGACATAGGCGGATATTCCACCTGTTCCATAATGACGAAACCTGCGTGCGCCTTAGGATTGGTTGGTGGCAGCAATAAGTTGCAGTTCGCAGCGGGATACCCTCTTGGCTCGCGGAGCATAAGCTTTCGAAGACCGTCAGCATGATTCTCCAGGTAGGTTTTCTTCTCAAACATCGTGCGACCGGGCACGTCGAGTACACCGCCAATGATTACGCGTCCAGGTTCACCCGCGGCATGCAGATCGACAGCGCAAATCATCCTTGATACCCGCATCGATCCTCCCTTCCTAGTGACTGTCTCTATGGGTGCCGTACGTTAAAGTGATAAACCGATTTCATTACCATTGTGAATACTCTAATCGCCGCGGAGCCCCGGGGGAGTCGCCAGTCTTTTTCAAGGCGAAACTGGGCCTGCGCTCGCACGCTGGTTGGCTGATCGCAACAGTAAATAAACTGGAACTCCTAACAATATTATTACGAGGCCCGGCCATGAGCTCGTCGGCCGATACGCGAGCAATGCCACCAGTATTGTGCCGGTGCACAGAATGTGGAACGCAGGCACTACGGGATACCCGGCAGCGCGGTACGGACGCTCAGCGTTAGGTCTAATGAACCGCAATCGGAACAGACCAAGTACGGTCAGAATGTAGAACAATAACACGGCGGAAATCACGTAATCGAGAAGGTTGCTATAGACGTTCCCGTACTTGCCCGTTACCGGATCATAAGTCCGAGGCAACACCAGAAGCATAGCCCAGACGCCCTGCACCAGAAGTGATCGCGCCGGAACGTGAGCACTGTTGAGACGTGCAGTGGCGGGAAAGAAGAGGTGCTCACAGGCCATGGCGTAGTAAACGCGCGCGCCTGTCATGACTAACGCGTTGACAGCGCCAAATGTTGAAACCATGATTGCCACGGCCATGGCGCTGGTGCCGATGCCGGGAAAGATGACTCGCAACGTAGCAGTTGCGACTCGGTCGACTGGGGCATGTCGGATCGCAGATAAAGGTAATGTTACGAGATATGCGAGATTCGCTAGAAGGTACAGCAGTATCACTAAAATGGTACCTATTACCATAGCTAGCGTTACGTTTTGGCGCGCGTTTTTCACTTCGGCAGCGGCAAATGCTATGTTGTGCCACGCCTCAGATGCAAAAAGCGAACCACTCTGCGACAAACAGAGCGCAATGATAAGGCCGAAAGTTGTGCCGGCTGTCAAGCCCGGCGCAATTGGCTCAAAGCCGTGTCGCGACCAAGCGTTGACGAAATTTGCGTGAAGCGCCACGGCGTTACTTCCCAGCCCAATTCCAACAATGATAAGCGCGAAGAGCGTCCCTATCTTAGCAATCGAGGAGACGTTCTGGACCACACGGCCATAGTTCAGACCACGCGTGTTTGCGGACGTGAGCAGCGCGATTAGAAGGATTGCCACCAGCTGCACCGTGGATAGAGAGAGTGCGTAGTGGGTACTGAGGTGCACTGGCCCTATTAGATATCTATCGTCCGAAACAAGCGGCCAGAGCACGCCGAGAAAGCGCCCGAAAGCAACCGCAACCGCGGCAATAGTGCCGGTCTGGATCACGGTGAACAACGTCCAACCGTAGAGGAAACCCCACATGGGAGATAATGACTCACGCAGATAGATGAACATCCCACCCGCGCGCGGCATCATGCCCGCCAGTTCGCCATAGCAGACTGCCCCTGCGATAGTAATCAGGCCCGCGATCGCCCAAGCCACCAGGAGCCAAGCAGAGCTGCCGATCAACCTCGACATATCGGCAGAAACAATGAAAATGCCCGATCCAATCATCACTCCAACCACAACCATCGTGGCGTCGAACAAACCTAGCTCCTGTCTGAATTGACGGTGGCTTACCGCTGCCTCAGTAGCCAATGTACCTTTTTCAGCCATATCGAAAACCCGCTCCATCTCAGCCTTGATAGTCAGCTAACGTAAGTTCAATTAAAACCATGTCAAAACTGCGGCGTACCTTATCACAACTACATACTGTATGTGGTATACTATATGCTAGCTGCGGTGCTCTGAAGATCTGTGCGACCAGAGAGACCGAAACCAACTGGAGGCTACTAATGGACTGGAAGGGCGTCATGCCTGCAATTACGACCTTTTTCGATGAGACTTATCGCGTCGATCACACTCGCATTGAGCGCCATTGCCGATGGCTACTTAGTGAGGGTTGTACAGGAATCATCGCACTTGGCACTCTGGGAGAAGGCGCGACACTTACATTTGATGAGAAACTCGAAATCCTTCGTACTTGTGTGCATTCAGTGGAAGGTCGAGGTCCCGTAGTGGCTGGCATTTCCTCCCTCTCCACATCGGGGGCAGTAGAGCTGGCCCGAGCAGCTGCCGACCTGGGATGCCAAGGCCTAATGATATTGCCCCCTTACGTTTACCAAGGAGACTGGCGCGAGATGAAAACTCATGTCGCCGCCGTGCTCGACGCAGTTCGGATTTCTTGCATGCTGTACAACAATCCGGTCGCATACGGAACGGATTTTCTTCCTGCGTACGTCCAAGAACTCGTGGACGAACACGAGAATTTGCGGGCCGTGAAGGAGTCCAGCATGGACGTCCGGCGCGTGGCCGCAATTCGCGCGCTCGTCGGGGATCGACTCGAACTCTCCATAGGCGTAGATGACTTGGTTGTTGAGGCGGTCGCCGTTGGAGCTTCAGGTTGGGTTTCTGGCCTAGCTAATGTGCTACCGCGGGAATCGGTGAATCTTTTTGCTCTGGCGCTCAATGGCGAGCGCGAAAAAGCCCTCGATTTATATCGCTGGTTTCTCCCGCTATTGCGGATGGACACTGTGACAAAGTTCGTGCAACTGATAAAGCTAGCGCAGTCGGAGGTTGGAATAGGTAGTTCGCGAGTGCGTCCTCCGCTTCTCGAGCTCGTAGGTACAGAATTGCAAGAAGCGCGAAACACTATTAATCATGTTCTCCGAAATCGGCTCGGTGTTATTGATGAGCTAACGATGAGCGCGGCTAAACGGACGGGCACTTAGCGACGAGTACCAGGCAGCGCCATATCCATCGCAACGATGGCTTCACCACTCATTACCGCTCCGAAACTGGCTTGTCCACTGGTTGCGATGTCGTCGCGCCAGCGCGGGCGTCGCGTAGTACTTGCTTCAGAGACTGACCCGCATGCTTAATATGCTGCTGCAGCAAGTAGCAGGCACCGATCACATCTCGTGCTTGACACAGTTCGAGCAGTTTCCGGTGTTCCTCTTTGGCACGCTCGAACTCACGGGTCAAATACAACTGCAGCCCGGTATAGCGCATGGCATTGTTGTTAACGTTTCTTATAATGGACATGAAATGTGGACTGCGTGTGCCGGAGTAAAGTGCAGAGTGAAATTCCCAATTGAGGCGCCCCCACTCGGAAATGTGTTCCGGTCGCAATAATTCTCTCTCGTACTCCACCAAAATTCCTTCTGCACGGGCGAGATGCGACTCGGTCAAGCCCGGAATGGAAAGCTTGAGCACTTCACATTCAAGCAACAAGCGGATCTCAAATAATTCTTCGATATCATCCGGAGAGAGCGAAGAGACCACCGCACCACGGTGCTGAACGATCGTAATCAAGCCTTCGGATTCCAGCTGTCTCAATGCCTCGCGGACCGGGATGCGGCTTACTTGAAACTCGGCCGCAATAGCGCCCTGATTCAGTTGTTTGCCTTCTGGAATCTCGCTTCGGATGATTTTATCCCGCAATTGATCTGCGACTGCGGAGGTCAATGACTGGCGGGGTATGACAAAGCTCTTGGGTGCATCGGGACTTTCTCGCGGCGGAACTTCATCATAACGCATATTGTATGCTCGGCTCACGGTATACTTTCGCCCGGTCGCACTTCCTATAGCCGCCGCATCGTAGCCGATTCTCCGCTGAAAATAAAGCCACAATTCCGATCAAGCCCGTTTCCATCGGCTAGGGCATTGTTTTATTACGCTCAACATAAAGAACTTGCGAGATAGCAGCCAGAGTCCCTCTAAGGAAGAGAGGCGCTTACACAAGAAAGCGCTTGACAGCAGGACACCACTGGAATATAGGATATCGCATATTGCATACACTTCTTCTGAGATTATTCTATATCCATTCCTGCCGAATCGGGAGGGGCTGATGAATATTCTACGAATTGGAACCTTTACTTTGTTCGCAATTCTCCTTGCAGGTCCCGGACTACAAAGCGCTTTTGCGCAGACTGCCAACACCGGTTCTGTAAGTGGCAGGGTCACAGACTCAAGCGGCGCGATCATATCCCAGGCAAAGATCTCAGTGACCAGCATTGGTAAGGGATTTACAAAGGATGACAGCACGGATTCCTCGGGCGCGTATTCGTTCAACTTTCTGCCTCCTGACAAATACAGCGTTTCAGTGTCCGCAGCTGGGTTTGAAACTGTGAACCAGGACATCGTCGTACAGGCGGGGCAAATAACGACTGTAAACATCAGTCTTGCAGTTGCTGCAGCACATCAGGTCGTGACAGTAACCGGTACCGGCCCGCTCCTTCAGATCGGGAGCGGAAGCATAGCGACCACGCTTACCGAGAGACAGGTCACAGAGCTACCTGACCCCGGCAATGACCTCAGTTATTTCGGGGAATTGAGTCCTGGAGCTCAGGTGAACACTCAGTCCGGTTACGGCAATTTTGAAGTATTCGGCCTACCGGGTAACGCTAACAATTTCACCACAAATGGTGGAGATGACAATTTCGAGATGGGCAACTTGAACACCGCCGGCGCGTCGAACTTGTTTCTTGGGAAAAATGGCACTCAAGAAGTTACGGTGGTCTCCAACGCATATGGAGGCCAATATGGCGGGCTCGCTGGCGCGCAAGTCAACATCGTCAGCAAATCCGGAGGCAATAGCTTTCATGGCAATGCAGTCTATTACTGGAGCGGTTCATCTCTTAATGCGAACGACTGGTTTAACGATAGCGCGGGGGTTCCAAAGCCATTTACCAATGCTAATGCCTGGGCCGGATCAGTAGGAGGACCAATCAAGAAGGATAAGCTGTTCTTCTTTTTGGATAACGAAGGAGTCGCCGTCGACTTACCGACAAACGGGCTCACCGTAGTTCCTAGTCCAGAATTCGAACAGGCAACAGTCACTAACCTTACGAGTCTTGGATTAACCAATTCGATTCCCTTTTACTGCCAGAATCTGGCGGGAATCTGTCCTGGAGTAGCACCTATCGGCGGTGTTAATCAAGGTATTGGTATGTTTAATCTGTACAACACTGCGCCAGGTATTGCCAATGCCAAGCCCGGCAACGGAGGAGACCCGCTTGGCTGCGGCGGTTTGCTCTCCCCGACCGTCGACCCGCTATTGGGCACACCGGGGCACCCTTGTGCACTAAGTATCCGGTCGGCTATCAATACTTTTGTCTGGGAAAATAAGTTGATTGGGCGCCTTGACTATATAGTTGGACCGAAGGATCTGACATTTGTCCAGGTGTCCTGGGATCCAGGCACTCAGCCCACCTTTACGGATCCTATCAATAAATTGTTTAACTCCACTAGCTACCAGCCGGAGTGGAACGGGCAGTTCAACTGGACTCACACATTCAGTGGAAACACCACAAACCAGTTTATTCTTTCGGGAAAGTGGCTAGAAGCCAAGTTCGATGCCGCCAATCCCACTCTGAAGCAAGCCGCATTCCCCACCCAACTCAACGTAAACGGCTTTACTACACTGGGCGGGATAACCGGTAGCGAGCCTAACGGCCAAGACGCTACCTCTTACGGCTTCAGCGACGACGTGGCAAAGGTTTTAGGCCACCATACAATCAAATTCGGAGGAAAGTTCCATCGCGTCGACATGACCAGCTATTTCGGTTTCAACACACGAGGAACCGAAAACGTGAACAGCATTCCTGACTTTTTTAATGGTGGGTCGACGGGCGACTTCCTTGTTCAGAGCTACCCACAGAGCATCGATTTGCCTTTTGCTCAGTGGATCGGGGGCCTATATATCGAAGACGATTGGCGGGCGAAACCAAATTTCACTCTAACAGCAGCATTACGGGTCGAACATTACTCCAATCTTATTTGTCGGAACAATTGTTTTGCACGATTGAATGGACCATTCTTTGGAGTGACCCATGATCCCAATGAACCGCTCAACCAAGCGATTCTGTCCTCACAACATCAGGCAGTTCAGAGCACAGTTCCTCTTACATGGAGTCCGCGACTTGGTTTTTCCTGGCAGCCCTTCTCAGGGTTGTCCAATCTCGTGGTTCGCGGCGGGGTAGGCATTTTCTATAGTGGTTACCCAACATGGTTTGTCAATAACTTCGCATCGAACGTGCCCGAAATCAACACGTTCGTACCGTCTAACGACAACTTGGCGCCGGGAGAGACGACCAATTTATTTCTTGATGCGGCCGCCACCAACCAAGCCTTTGTGACCGGATTTGCCAACGGACTGACTTTGGCGCAAATAAAGGCCAGCGTCCCGCCCGCTCTCCAACCGTTTTTCTCCGCCCCAAATCTCAATACTTTCGACGGGCAAACGAAAGTGCCGCAGTATCAAGAATGGAATTTGGAAGTTCAATACGGCTTCAGCCGTAACACGATCGCGAGTATCAATTACGTGGGCAATCATGGATACCACGAATTGATTGATAACGCTTCGGCCAACGCGTTTGGGTTTGGCTCGCTCCCGGCAACCGCACCCGATCCGGTATTCCACAATGCGGCGGTGTTCAACAACGCTGGTACTTCCAACTATAATGGCGTCGTGTTGTCGTTCCAGCAACGCATCACTGGGGGCTGGGGCCAAGGAATATTGGCGGCTCACTACACATGGAGTCATTCATTGGATGACGTGTCCGGCGATGGAATGAATCCGTTCAATGTCACCACCGCGCCGAGCATATTAATACCGGAAAATCCGTACAACATCCGTGCGAACTATGGGTCTTCTGACTACGACGCGCGACACAGTTTTAACATGAACTACGTGTGGGATCTTCCGATCAGGCAAGCTCTAGGTGGGCACGGTTTTCGCGACTTGGTCGAAGGTTGGACAGTTTCCGGCGCATTTCTTGCTCGTACCGGATTCCCGTTCAGCGTCATCGACGGTGCTTTCGCAGGTAGTTTGTCTGGCAATAATTTTGCAGGTCCTATTTTCCCTGAATTTCTCGGCGGCCCGGTCTCGAGCTGCGGTGAGTCTGCAGCTCGACCCAACTCCCCACCATGCCTCAGTACTTCTCAGTTTATCGCACAGGGAACCGAAACTGACTTTACCAACGGCATGAAGAATTTCTTTCGAGGGCCAGGGTTCTTTAGTGCGGATTTTGCCGTCAACAAAAGCACGAGTTTGCATTTAAAAGGGCCTATGGAAGACGCTAAGCTCCAACTGGGAGTGCAATTCTTCAATGTCTTTAATCACCCGAATTTCGACCTGCCGGTGAACGACATCTCCAATCCAAACTTCGGCCACATCACACGCACAGTAAGCGTTCCTACGAGTATTTTTGGTGTTTTCTTTGGTGGCGACGCGTCGCCCCGAATTATCCAACTGAAGGCAGAGTTCAATTTTTAGGCAGGATATCTCAGAGGCCGTGAGCCGCTGCTCTCCCGGGTACGGACCCTAGAACGAGGGCGATTTTCTCGGAGGAGCCGGGTACTCCGCTTGCATCGAATGGACAACCTGTTCAAGGCTCACACCCAGGCAGCGGAGGAGATCAGAAATGTACAAATCAGTAGTCTCTTTCTTTGGCTTCTTGTTCGTACTCACCATCTTTACTCCTGGCCAAGTCGCCAAAAAGAGAGCCTGGGGCGATCTGGACCCTTTCCGTCTTAAGGATGTTCACTCGCTCCAGATTTCGCCTGCTGGAGACCGGCTGGCATTCGTGTTGTCCGAACGGAGCGTAGCGAACAACCGAGGTTACGCATCTATCTGGGTGTTAGCCACGGCCGGGGGCCAAGCTACTTCTCTGACCGAACAGAAGGGATACGCCTCCAGCCCGCGATGGTCCCCGGATGGCAAGCAGATCGCATATTTTGACTCGGCCAAGGGCGAACTGGGTGTCTGGCTGATGAACGCGGACGGAGGCGATAAGAGAAAGTTGACTACATTTGAGCGATCCAACGCATTTCTCGGAGACACGGGCAACGAGCTTAGTTGGTCACCCGATGGCAAGCAACTGGCGTTCACAGCTGCCGGACCGCGCCACTATTCCAATCTATTTTCTCCTCTTGACCCGCCCAACGGAAATGACGTCATGCTGGTAGACCGCCTTCTATATAAAAGCGATTACTACTACTCCGATTTACGCCGGACATATGTATGGGTTATCTCAACGGGAGGTGGAAAAGCGACCCAGATTGCTTCCGGGGATTATGACTATCACTCAATCGACTGGTCGCCGGATGGAAAATGGATCGTCGCTGTTTCCAACCGAACCGGGGACGACGACTACAACGCGAATAACGACCTGGTGCAACTCTCGCCCAGCGGTGAGCAGGTCGTTCAGTTGACACACACTCCCGGTCCGGAGTACGTGCCAGTGTGGGCACCGGATTCACTCGAGATCGGCTACCTCGGGCGAAAGCGAGCCTACCGTAGCAAAGAGAGTGACGCGGAGTTTGAGAAGGTGTACGTGCTTAGTGCAAACGGCCAGCCTGAAGAGCTAACCGAGGCGCTAGACATGTGGTGTCACGATCCGGCATGGTCGAGCGATGGCAGCAAAGTCTATTTCAGGGCCGAGCACGAAGGCACAATGTTGTTGTATTCGGTTGCACTGCGTGATCGGAAGCTCGCTCGTTTGATCGACCTCAAAGGCACCGTTACCGGTTTTGCGGTCGCCCGCACTGGCGAAGTCTTCTACTCTTTCACGGATGGGACCCACCCATCGGAAATCTTTCGCACCGTTCCGGGGAGCGATCGTTATGAAAAACTAACCGACTTCAACCGGGAAATGGTCGAAGACTTGGATACGATTGAACCTGAACACTTTTCCTTTTCTAGTTTTGACGGCCAGACGGTCGAGGGTTGGATCATCCGTCCTTACGGTTTCAATCCCGGAAGCAAATACCCAATGATCCTCGACGTTCATGGCGGTCCGCATTTTCAGTATGGCTACGATCTGCGAGCAACTGTCAAACTGCAGCGATTTGCGGGTGCGGGTTACGTAGTCGTTTTTATGAATCCGCGCGGCAGCACGGATAACGGTCAGAAGTTTTCCGATTTGGTCGTAGGAGATGTAATGGGTGGAGATTATAAGGACGTGATGTTAGGCGTGGACTATGTGCTGCAACATTACTCTTTCATCGACCCCAACCGCATGGGCGTAACCGGCCAAAGTTACGGCGGGCATATGACTAACTGGATCACAACTCACGGTGACCGTTTTAAGGCGGCCGTGCCCGTCTCGGGAACCAGTGACTTGCTCAGTGGTTGGGGAATCAATGCAAGCTTCAATTGGGGAGAGAGCGACATTGAAGTCCGCAGCTACGACGATCTTGATCGCCTCTGGGCCGTGTCGCCACTCAAGTATATTCGGAATATTCACACGCCGACCTTGTTCATCCAGGGGGCTGAGGATAACTATGCAGCCCTGAACCAGGGGGAGGAGATGTTCATGGCCATGAAGCGCTTACACCAGGTGGCAGTAATGGCCATTTATCCTAACGACGGACACGGCGTTAGTAGACAGCCGGCGCACACTCACGACTACTATGAACGCACCGTGCAGTGGTTTAATCAGTATCTCAAGTAATGCAAGCTTACGTTCCCTGCGCGTGATCGTTCGGTAGTCTAGTTCTCCGAGGGTCGGGCGGGGTATGCGACGCGGGTGGAACTTCTGCCGCTGGCAGGTCAATCAACAGAACGATTTGGCTTGTCGGTCCATTCGATCTTTCGACGCGGACGTTCAATAGGCCGGTTTGCTTCTCTTCGCAGTCTGCGGCAGTATCCTGATGAAGCGGATGCCTCCGAAGTAGCAGTGATCGAGAACCTGAACGCGGAGAAGTGACCTACGAGAGAAGTTAACATGACCTTCACGGGAAAAGTAGCTGTCGTGACGGGCGCTGCGTCCGGAATGGGTGCAGCCACGGCTCGCGAGTTTGCCGCTACCGGTGGAGAAGTCATTGTTGTTGATCGCAATGGACCACTGGCTGAGCAGGTGGCCAACGATATCAATTCCGGTCCCCCTGTTATCGGTGACGTCAGCGACGCCTCTTTCTGCAAACGGGTAGTTGAAACCGCCTTGGAACGCCACGGTCGTTTAGATGTCTTGGTAAACGCAGCCGGCATTATTGTGCGCGCCGATGCGCTCAACACGTCTGATGAGCAGTGGCAGCGAATTATGGATGTGAATGTCAAGGGCGTGTTTTTTATGAGTCGCGCGGCAGTGCCGCATATGAAGATTCTG
>JABDEK010000044.1 GCA_013287135.1 Acidobacteriota bacterium
CAATGCGGAATCCGCGTATCGGACGAGCAGATCGTTCAGGTGCGCTGGCGCGCGAGAAGTTGTTCGCGCAATTCGGCCGGCGAATGGAACGAAGCGCGCTTTGTTGGTCGCCGATATGCCTTACGGCAGCTTTCACGTCTCGATCGAGGAATCCATACGCAACGCCATGCGCCTGGTGAAAGAAGGCGGCGCCGAAGCGATGAAGATCGAAGGCGGCGAACGCCGTCTGGAATTAATCACGCGCCTAGTCGAAGCCGAAATTCCTGTGATGGGCCATGTCGGTCTAACGCCGCAATCGATCAACGCTCTGGGCGGTTTTCACGTCCAAGCCAATCTCTACCGACTTGATCTTTTTTTATCGCGAGCGCGCTGCCCAGGTCAAAGTATGACGCCGTCGCTTCGTCCGACAATTTCGCTCAACGCAATTCCCTAAGATCCCCATCCCTCACCAATGCCATGGAAATAATCCGCACCATATCGTGGATGAGCCAGGTAGCCCGCGAAGCGCACGCGAAGGATCGCCTCGTCGGCCTCGTTCCAACCATGGGCGCCTTGCACCAAGGCCACTTCTCACTCATCCGCGCAGCGAAAGCGGAATGCTCTCCCGTCGTAGTTTCGATTTTCGTAAACCCAAAACAGTTCGGTCCCTCCGAAGATTTCCGGAAATATCCACGCGCTTTCGAAGCGGACCGCGCTGCCCTTGAAAATCTCGGAGTCGATTATCTGTTCGCGCCCACTCCTGCAGAAATGTATCCGCGAGGTTTTTCGCACCACCGTCACGGTGGAAGGCCTGAGCGAAAAGTTGGAAGGCCGCTCGCGCCCCGGACATTTTCAGGGTGTCACAACGGTTGTGTTGAAACTTTTGGGGATCGTTCAGCCCAACCGTGCGTATTTTGGACGCAAGGACGCCCAGCAAGCCCGCATCATTCGCCAAATGGCCGCGGACCTTAATCTCACCACGCAAATCGTCGTGCGTCCAATCCTTCGCGAGCCCGATGGGTTAGCCCTCTCGTCGCGAAATGTTTATTTGAACGCCGACGAGCGCCGCGCCGCCACCGCGTTGTACCGCTCGCTCGAAGCCGTGCGCCAGAAAATCGTCGCGGGTGAACGCAGCGCGGACCCTTTGCTGGCCGCATTGCGCCGCGTGATTGATTCGGAACCCGGTGTTGTTCTCGATTATGCGGAAATCGTGGACGCAGAAACTCTTGAGCCGGTCGTGAGTGTGCGTGGCGAGTGCCTAATATTGTTAGCCGCAAAGTTGGGGGAAACACGACTAATCGATAACGCGCTAATCGAGGAAAATAACGGAGCTTTCCGCCTGACTTTATAACCCGGGTCTGCCGAGCTTATCCCGCCTTGATCGCCGCGATCACTTCGGCCGCGTGGCCTTTCGGCGTCACCTTATCCCAAATTTTCCGGATGATTCCGTCCGGACCGATCAAGAAGGTCATGCGCACGATTCCCAGGAATGATTTCCCCAGAAAGCTTTTCATCCGCCGCGCGCCGTACGGCTCGATCACTTTGAACTCGGTGTCCGCCAGCAGAGGAAAATTCAGCTTATGCTTCAGCTTGAATTTTGTCTGCGCTTCCACATCGTCCGCGCTGCATCCCAGAATAGACGTATCCAGCTTCTCAAATTCCTTCATTGCGTCACGAAACTCGGACGCTTCGTTAATTCAACCCGGGGTATTGGCCTTCGGATAAAAGTAGAGGACCAAATTCCGCCCGCGAAAATCCTTGAGCGACACCGTCTTGCGGTTATCGGCTGTCACCGAAAAGTCCGGGGCCTTATCACCTTCTTTAAGCATTTCGTTCGATCCTTCGATTCGCCTGGGCTACGATTCTGCCAGCACGCGTTTCAAAACGTCGTTCACCACTTGCGGATTCGCCTGCCCGCGCGTTTCCTTCATCACTTGGCCCACGAAAAACTTGAACACGCCTTCATTCCCCGCGCGATACTTCGCCGCGTTCTCCGCATTCTTGGCCACCACCGCCCGTGCGATCTTCTCAATCGCGCCGGCATCGCTGATCTGCGACATCCCCTCGGCGGAAATAATATCAGCCGCGCGCTTCCCGCTATCGAACATCGTTGCAAACACTTTCTTTCCGGTGGCTGCGGTAATTTCAGCGCTCTCAATTTTTGCGAGTAATTCCGCCAGTGCGACCGGCGGCACCGGACAATCTTGAATCTCTTTCCCAGCTTCATTCAGCCGGCGCAATAATTCAGTCGAAATCCAATTCGCTGCCGCTTTAGCCGGCGCCCCCGCGCGTACAGCCGCCTCGAAATAGTCCGCCAGCGCCCGCGTCGCGGTCAAAACCTCGGCGTCGTACGGTGTAATCCCATACTCCCGCAAAAAGCGCGCGCGTTTTACGTCCGGAAGCTCCGGCATCTCCGCCCGAACTTCTTCCACTAATCTTTCAGGAGCCAAAAGAGGCAGCAGGTCCGGATCTGGAAAGTAGCGATAGTCGTGCGCGAATTCCTTCGAGCGCATCTGCTCCGTGCGTCCCGCCGCCACATTCCACAAACGCGTCTCTTGCACGATTTGCCCGCCTGACTCCAGCACACCTATTTGCCGCACGATTTCATATTCCAAAGCGTGCTGCAGATAACGAAATGAATTCAGGTTCTTCGCCTCCACTTTAGTCCCGAATTTCGGAGCGCCTCGCAACCGCACGCTCACATTCGCGTCGCAGCGCAGCGAACCTTCTTCCATGTTGCAATCGCTCACTTCCGTGTACTCCAGCACCTGTTTCAGCGTCGTCAAATATGAATACGCTTGGGCGGGCGTCCGTATATCAGGCTCCGATACAATTTCTATCAGCGGCACGCCGCAGCGGTTGTAATCGATGTAGCTCCAGCGGTCGGAATCCGCGAATCCCTCATGCAAATTCTTGGCCGCGTCTTCTTCCATGTGTACGCGCGTGATTCCCACTCGCTTCACCGCGCCCTCGAGCTCAAATTCCAAAGAGCCTTTTGTAGCTAGCGGCAATTCGTACATCGAGATCTGGTAGCCCTTCGGCAAGTCCGGATAAAAATAATTCTTGCGCGCAAATACCGAGCGCTGGTGAATCTCGCAATGCAGTGCGAGCGATGCTCGAATCGCCAAATCAAGCGCTTTTCGGTTCAACACCGGCAGCGCGCCAGGCAAACCAAGACACACCGGACAAGTATTGGAATTTGGAGCGTCGCCGAAGCGCGTCGAGCAGCCGCAAAACGCTTTCGTCAGCGTTTTGAGCTGCGCATGCACTTCCAGCCCAATCACCGCTTCATAACGTTCTTTGATTTCCGGCGCGACACGCGGCCGTTCTTCTGTTGTCCGGCTCATTGGTAGCGCAGAATTATAACACTCGCGCCCAACCTATTGCCGGTCACTCTAGACATTGCCAGTCCTTAAAACAGGAGTGATATCGTAGCTCTGCTCGAACCGAGAAACTGTATGCGCATGGCGGTCGTATCCGACATCCACGGCAACCGAACCGCGTTTGAGGCGGTTCTAGCAGATCTGCGCCTAACCTCTCCGGACTTAATTCTTCATGGCGGCGATTTAGTTGCGTCGGGAGCGAGTCCCGCGGAGATTGTAGATCGCATTCGCGATCTCGGATGGCCAGGCGTCGTCGGCAATACGGATGAGATGCTCTGGGCGCCACAATCACTGACGGATTTGGCGAATCAATCTCCGAAGCTGCAACCCCTTCTCGCCACCTTCCAGGAAATGGCGACTGCGACCCGCGAAGCACTGGGAGAAGAGCGGCTCACTTGGCTGCGCGGCCTTCCGCGCATTCAGGTCCATGGATCGATGGCGCTCGTGCATGCCAGTCCCGAAAATTTGTGGCGCGCACCTCTGCACTCAGCGAGCGATGCCGAGCTGGGGTCGGTTTACGCACCGCTTGGCCAGCCGGTCGCTGTCTATGCCCATATCCATCGCTCCTACATTCGGAGCGTCTCGGGAATGACTGTCGCCAACACAGGCAGCGTCAGCCTTTCTTACGACGGCGATCGTCGCGCCGCATATTTATTGCTGGATGAAGATAGGCCGACAATCCGGCGCGTGGAATATGACGTGGATAAAGAGCTTGAAGCTCTTTCCAGTTGCGGTCTCCCACACTCCGATTGGGTTGCGAAAATCCTGGATAACGGCTGCTTCCAAATGCCGTAATGAGCGCACGCGAGTCCTCATCCTTCAACGTCAAAATCGCGGCGTCGAACTGAACGCATGAAGTTTCGAGCCTCGCCGTTCGCGAACGCCCTAGTCTCTACCCCAAACGTAATGTATTCCGACGCGGTAACCCCGGCCCAGTGCAGGATATCCGACCGCGTCCTGATACTTCCGGTCGAACAGGTTTTGCACTTGCGCGATTGCCGAAAGCCCTTTAGCTACGGGAACGGTCGTCGCTGCGTCCCAGCGCACATAGCTCGGATCGCTCGTAATACAAGGGCCTGTGCACATGTTTCCAACACGTACGCTATCGAAATCACTATCCGTCCGACGCCCCACGTAATACCCGGCTAGGTTGATGTTGGCCCAATGAAAATGCGCATTGGCAATCAAGCTGGCCGAGTTCAGCGGCCGCTTGAAAAGACGACTGCCCTGTGCCAGCGCCGGATCCATCAGCGGATTGGTAGTCTTCAACACCTTCGAGTCGTCGTAGGTGTAGTTTCCTACGATGTTCAACCAATGCAACGGCTTCGCCTCAATTGTCGAATTGATGCCGTTCGCGCGCGCCAAGTCGGTGTTGAAGAAGCTTCCCCCGAACGCCGGGCAGTTTCCGCCATTCGTCAGCGTGGCAAAGCTAACAATGTCCTGAAATCGGTTGAAAAATGCCGTAGCCGAAAAACGAATTCGGTCCGAAGCCAACACCTGATCGAATCCCACATCCACCGTCCGGCTGCGCTCCGGATCGAGCTGCGGGCTGCAATCCGGCGGAAGCAATTCCGGCTCTTTAATCCCCAGCCCGTACGACGCGCGCAACCGCGTCGAGCCCCAGAAGCCGGAACCATAACGCAACGCGTATGCCGCGCCTATTCTCGGAACCGCGCGCACACCGTAAAATCCATTGCCATCCGCACGCACGCCCGCAATTACCGTTAGCCGGTGTACCAGTTGGTAGTGCACCTCCACATAACCCGCTTGATTGTGCCGCGCAGTCGCTCCGCCATTTTCCACTTCGAAGAAATATCCAATAGACACGCCACCATTAGGGAAAAGATAGCTCGATTGCTCGTTTAGTCCCGCACGATTGAAGTCCGAAGGGAAGGAACCGAAGGGCCCCACATCCAGCGAATAGTCGCGGGATTCAAATCCAATGATCTGGTGCTGCCAGTCGCCAGTCTGGAAATTCCAGGTTAACCCCGAGGCGAAATCGTGCAGGACAGTGTGTTGTCCCGGCACGAGAAACAATGGACCGAGCGCCGTCTGTCCCGGCTGTCCCGCATCGCTCGAGCTATTTCGCAACGTCAGCCGCAGCGTATCTGTGTCGGAAAATTTCCAGCCAAAATTTCCCCACAGCGTTGTATCGCGGAAATAATCGTCCGGGCCCTGCCCGTCGCTGTCAAAATAAGCCGCGCCCATCGAATAATCGGAAGCTCCCAGCATCCCGCTTAACTGGCCCGAAGTGTGTTGAGTATTAAACGTACCGCCGTCGGCATTCAATTCCAGCACCGGCTGGCTGGTATTGCCGCGGTGCGTGAAAATCTGCATCACGCCGGTCATGGCGTCCGAGCCATAAAGCACACTCGAAGCGCCGTGCACCACTTCGATCTTGTCAATTCCGTCCAGCGAGAAATTAGAAAAATCCACCAGCCCGCCTGGTGGATTCGCCGGCACTCCGTCGATCAGCAGCTTGGTGTAATTCGAATTCCCACCGTCCAGGAAAAACGTCGTTGAACCGCCCAGGGGGCCTAGTTGCGAAAAGCTCACTCCCGGTATTCCCTGCGTCAGCGGCGTCAGCCAAATCTCACCGCGCTGATCGATTTCCTCCCGCGTCACGATGTTTACCAGCGCGGCCGTATTCTCAATCGTCGCAGGTTCAGCGGACGCGCTCACTACCACGTCAGCCGACATCGGCTCAAGCTGCAAGCGCAGGTTCCATGTGCGAGCGTCACCGGCAGCGAGCATGAATTCCTGCTCTTCTTTTTTAAACGCGTGGTGCTCCACGGTCACGCGGTACCGTCCAGGATTGAGTGCCAGCGAAAACCTTCCGTCTGGCCCGCTTTCCGCGTGAACACTCGCCCCCGTGGCACTGATCGGCTGTACTGTTACCAACCCCCCCACGATTGCTGCCTCAGTTTGGTCTGTTAACGTTCCGGTGATTGTGGCGGTTTGCTGTGCTGGTGTTACGGTGGGGAGAAAAAACAAAATTCCAAAACAACTTGCTGAAGCAAGAACTAAGAAGCGGAGCAGTCTCATTTTTCCTCCTCTCCCTCTCGCGCGGGAGTTGAAGGTTGTCCTGGCATCTATGCTTTGCGCCGTTTTCTTGCGATCCGTCACCGATTCAAACGGTCCGCAAACCCAGCGCATGGCATATTTACCAAGATTGAGATTCCGCTCGGTTTCCTGGCTTGGCGGCTTGCCTGGCGCTACCGATTTCGCTCGGTAACGCCAAAACATCAGCGCGGCCTTCCCATCGCAAGTCTTAAATCGCAATTGCTTGCAACTCAAAACGAGCGACAGTGGCACGCGCCGAGAATCTCCGCCTTACAGTCGCGCGGCGGCGACGGCTTTTCACCGTCTTC
The DNA here is from genome assembly GCA_013287135.1 of Acidobacteriota bacterium. GTDB lineage: Bacteria > Acidobacteriota > Terriglobia > Acidiferrales > UBA7541 > Palsa-295. The sequence goes on from JABDEK010000044.1 coordinate 6,734, forward strand.
CCGTGCGCGGAGTCTCGGGTCATTGTGAACAGCGCGCCGCATCCTCTGCAGCACGCCGCTTGCGAAGGCAGATTTCTGCCACCGCAACCTAACCAAACAAAACTTGTGAGCCCTCAGCGCGTAGCCCTCAGAATCACGCGCGGACGCCCGCTGTATCCGCTTTCCACTTCCAGCGGCGCCTCAAAAACTTCTTCCAGCAATTCGCGTTCGTAAACCTCTGCCGGCGTCCCAATCCTCGGACATTTGCCCTTGTGCAGCAGCACGATGCGATCTGAAAATTCTGCGGCAAGATTCAGTTCGTGCGTCACCACAATCACCGTGTACCGGTTTTCGTCCGCCAACCGACGCAGCCGGCGCAGCAATTCCACTTTCCCGCCAATATCGAGATGTTGCGTGGGCTCATCCAGCAGCAGTAGCGACGGCTGCTGCGCCAGCGCGCGCGCTAATATCACCCGTTGCTTCTCGCCGCCGGAAAGTTGGTCCATCCAACGATCGCGCAACGCATCGGCGCCCACCTGTGCCAGCGCATTCCCCGCCAGCAAGCAATCCTCATCGGACTCAAACCGCAGTCTTTTCCCGTACGGGTAGCGCCCCTGCAAAACGTACTCCCACACGCGCAGCGGAAATAAAAGCTCGCTCTCCTGCGCCACTAGCGCAATTTTCTGCGCTCGCACTTTCAGATCAAGCTCGCTCACTTCCGTGCCATCCACTTCAATTCGGCCCGATAGCGGCTTCAACAATCCCGCGAGCAACTTGAGCATCGTGGATTTCCCGCTCGCGTTTGGCCCCAATATGGCCAGCAGTTCGCGTTGCTGCGCCTCAAAACTCGCCGGCCCCAATGTAAACTTCGGCGCTGAACGATCTGTCGCTGCATACGCGTAGCTGGCTTGTTCAACTTTCAGCCGCAGGTTGGCGTTCCCGCCCGGACGCGCCGTCTGCGGCAACGCCACCGCTCCGCCTCCCGCGCTCATCGCATCCTCCGGCGCATCAGATAAATAAAAACAGGGGCGCCAGCCAGCGCCGTCATCGCCCCCACCGGCAACTCCGTGGGAGCCACCACCGTCCGCGCCAGCGTATCGGCCAACACAATCGCGATCGCTCCGCCAATCGCCGCCGTCGGAATCAGCATTCGATAATCGGTGCCGAATAGCATGCGCATCACATGCGGCACCAGGAGCCCCACATATCCAATCGCCCCACTCACCGAAACCGCCAGTCCCGTAAGCACCGATGCCGCGATATAAACCACAAACTTTACGCGGTTAACATTCACACCCAAATGTTTCGCTTCCTGCTCCCCGGTAAGAATCAAATTCAGATCGGACGAAGTCGTGTACATCGCTCCCGCCGCCACGATGAACACAAAAAAAAGAAACCCAAGCCATCCCAAGACATTCGTAGTAGGCGGAGGCGCCGTAAGATCGCCCATGAGCCAGAACGCAATGCTCCGCAATTCCGATCCCGTAACCATGGTCAAAAGAAACATGATGATCGCCGAGAGAAACGAAGCCGCCACAATCCCCGCAAGCAAAAGTGTCGGACTGTCCAGCTGCCCGCCGCGCCGCCCCAGAAAATACACCGCCGCGATCGTTGACGCCGCTCCCACAAACGCCGCTATCTGAATCGCGCCAACCGTGTGTGGCGCGACGATCAAACTTACGATCGCGCCCAACGCCGCGCCGCTTGAAACTCCCAACACGTATGGATCGGCCAACGGATTCCGCAGTAGCGCCTGAAACCCCGCGCCCGCCGTTGAAAGTGATGCTCCCACCAAAATTCCCAACGCGATTCGCGGCAGCCGCAGCCCAAACACAACTTGCCAGAACTCCACGGGAATTTCTTCGCGTCGCCCCGCCGCCGCATTAAAAAGCGTGCTCAAAATATCGCGCACCGAAATCGGATACGCGCCCATGCGCAGCGAAACCACGCATACCGCGAACAAAACGCCGCAAAGCAACGCGCAAATCCCCAAGATTCTCTGCGGCGTTAAAGGGCGCAAAAATCACGCTCCCTTTCCCACCGCATATTCGCAAATATTTCCGCCGTCACTCCGCCTTGAAGTTCAATGCTCTCGCCGCGACCGTCCGACGAAAACACACCCGGATGCAACTCCCGCGCAATTTGTTCAATCGCTCCGACCAATCCCGGCGAAGGCTTTGTAATTTCGTCATCCACCTGCACGATATGGCCCATTTGAATCGCCTTCAACGCCTTCCACGCCGGCCGCGTGCGCAGACGGCTCAGTTCGTGATCGTCGTTCGATTCCGCATGATTCCCAGTGAACAAAATGTACTCCGGCTGCAGCCGCACAATTTCTTCCATGCTTACTTGCGGATAATTTTGGTCCGCCACAATTACCGACTCCGCGCCCGCCCATCGCAACGCATCCGCAATAAACGTATTCTGCCCAATCGTAATCAGCGGATCTTCCCACACCACAAACAGCACGTGAACCAGCGGCAGCTCCGCTATGCGCGAGTGCACCGCATCCAGCCGCGCTTGCAGTTGCGCCACTAAACCCACCCCCTGTTCGTTCGCTCCCATCAAGTCCGCCATCCGCGCAATCGAATCCAGCATTCCGCGCACCGTGTGCGGGTCGCTGGTGTAAACGGAAATCCCCAGCCGCAGCAGCGCGTCCACCGTTTCCGGACGGTTAATCGAAGTCGTGGCCAGCACCAGATCCGGATGCATCGCGACAATCGCTTCCAAGCTCGGTGTCTGCGGCGAGCCGATATGCGGTTTCAACTTCGCCGCCGCCGGCGTGTCGCAAAAAGTTGTATCAGCCGCCAGCTTGCCTTCCAGTCCCAACGCGTACACTGTTTCGGTCAAATCCGGTGCCAGCGTCACGATGCGCTGCACGGAAAACGGAATCGCCACGCGCCGCCCCGTCTCATCCGTTACAACTTTCATGGCGCGCTTGAAACCCGGCGTTTGACGCGGTACCGCAGCAGCAGCCTGCACCGCGCCGTAGCACGCCAAGAAATAAATCACGCAGAAAAGTTGTCGCCCCGCGCGCGTAAATTTTCTCCCAACAAAAAAGCCTCGCGAATAGAGCGAGGCGTCTCGCCACACCCTCTCTCGCGAAGAGTGTCAGCTTCCACTTGCTCGGGTAGGTTTCCTGACTTTCGGCTGCCTTAAAACCTTCAGCCGATTACAGTGGCGGGACCGTGGCCGATTTTCACGGCCTTCCCCTCATTTCCGAATCATCGATGGACGTTCGAAAACTTTGAACCCCGAGCCAGCTAAGTTGTCTTCGGCGAGTTTATGCGCCCCGCCTTTCACTGTCAATCGAACGGAATTTCAAAGGCGCTCAATTTGAGTTTCTAATCGAAAACGCAATGAGGAAGACGATGAGTATCAGGCTCCAGAGACGCAGAGGGTGATCCATTGCCATTTGTTAGGCTTCTTCCACAACCTGGAGTGGCCAGCCTTCCACGAGCGTGCTCGAATGGATTCCAGAGACCAAACACGAAGATAGAAAATAACAAATGCAGCGCAAACAAACTTCGCGAAGAGAATCCAGTCCACGGCGTCATGCGCATGGTAGTTCTAGAACATGCAACGCGTACGCATCGCCAGTCGAACTACCCACGAAGCGTCGCCATCATCGTCTCGCAGCGGCTAGCGGTTCTTCCACTTCGGAGCACGCTTCTCGACGGTCGCGCGTAAACCTTCCTGCGAATCTTCCAGGTCGGCAAGTTCATTGAGGAAAACTTTCATCGAATTTCGCACACCTTCGCGCAACGGCAAACCCAAACTACCCAGGATGGCTTTCTTCGCCATCGTCAGCACCGGCCCGGACTGCGCCGTAACTTTCGCGCAAACTTCTTCCACTTTTTTCTGCAAATCTTTTTCCGGCACCAGCCAGTTGACCAGTCCAAGCTCCCGCGCGCGCTCGGCCGACATCGTTTCCGCCATCAACACCAGTTCCAGCGCCATCTTCGGCCCCAAAATATAAGGCAACACAGCCGCAGCCAGCGGAGGAAACGCTCCCAGCTTGATTTCCGGTTGCGCGAACCGCGCATTCGGCGTCGCAATCACCAAGTCGCCCAACGCCGCCAGCTCCGCGCCTCCGCCAAACGCCGGCCCGTTGATCACCACCAGAATTGGCTTGGCCGTTTCCACCATCGCGGAAAACGCGCTGTGAAACGCGTCCAGCAACTGAAACACGCGTCGCGCCGTATATTCTCCCAACTCGATCCCGCCGCAGAAAGTTTTCGCCGCTGAATCCAGTACGATGAGTTTTATCTCGCGCGTCTCGCTTACCGAGTTGATTCCCGCCACCAGCTCCATCAGCACGCGCTCGTTCAGCAAATTATGTTCAGGACGGTCCAGCGTAAGCCGCGCAATTTCGCCCTCAATCCGAAATTTCACGAATTGAAAGTCCGTCGTCTTCGGCGCCGCCAGCGCTAACGTCCCCAGCATCTCCGATTCGCGCGCCATTTTATTGATCTGCATGCCTGTGGCTCCGATTTGCTCTTCGCCTACGAGCCTAACCCTTTCCAGCGCCCGCATCCACGCGCATCCCACGCCATGCGCTCAATCGGGCAAGACCTGTCCGAGCGAACAGGTTTGTCTTGGCTCTTCGTAGCGCCGGCATCCTGCCGGCTCTTTTTCCCTTTCCGGCTTTGCTTGCTTTTACGTAGTAGTGGCTTTCAGCCCAGCATCTTTGCTTGCCTCCTTTTACGCTGTCATCCCGAGCGAAGCCCCGTGCGCTTCTGCTTTTCCCTTAGTTTTCAGGGGCTTCAGGACTCAAAAATCAAATCCTGTACCCACTTTGGGAACAGGAGTATGTTTACCGATGGCCTCAAAGGCGGCATGGACCAGAAGGCAGTCAAATCTGCCCTCCATGCGTGGTTCCATGAGGTGCTCCGAGCGCGCTGGAAAAGCCCTGCTGATATTTTGAAAACCTATGCCCATGCCAGCATTGTCGGGAAGGACAGAGTGGTTTTCAACATCAAAGGCAATAACTACCGCCTGGTTGTGACCATCAGCTATCTGCATCAGATCGTATTCATCAAATGGATTGGCACGCACGCGGATGATGACCACATTGATGTGAAGACGGTGAAATATGGACATTAAACCGATTCGAACCGAAGCAGATTACGACCGCGCGCTGCGCCGGGTCGAAAAGCTGTGGGATTCCCCGAAAGGCTCCGCGCAAAGCGACGAGTTGGACATCCTAGCCACGCTCATCGAGGCTTACGAACGTCAGCACTATCCCATCGATCTCCCAAGCCCCATCGAGGCAATCAAGTTTCGTTTGGAACAGCAGGGCACGGACACTCGCGTATTGATCGGAGTCATTGGCCAGCGCACACGCGTTTATGAGGTGATGCAGGGCAAGCGTCCACTTTCCCTGAATATGATTCGCAATCTCCATCAGAAATTCGGCATTCCTGCCGAAGTCCTGATCCGCCCCGCGCGCCAAGGCCGCAGAGCCGCCCGTCATCTCCCAGGTACGAAGATCGGCCGAACGCGCATTCGAAAGTCAGCCTAAGTCTCGGTACGCCGTGACATGAGAATTCACCGCAACCTACAGAAAACAAACGACGGAGAAATTTCTAACCGGGCCAGAACACACATCAGCAGTTTCGATTATTCGCATAATTCTGTCGTGTAAACCGCCTCGCAGTTCAGGAATCTCCCGCCTCGCCGCAAGCGTCGCTTCACAGCGCCTACTCCCTTCCTGTATTCTGCTGAGCCTATGCTGGATCTTGGATACGTACGGGAGCACCTCGACGTAATTGAAAAGATGGCAGGTGACCGCGGCGTCATTCTGGACCTCGCCCCTTTTCGCGAAATTGATACCGAGCGCCGCCAGCTCATCACCGCCGCCGAGCGCCTGAAGGCCGAACGCAATCGCGCCAGCGAAGAAATCGCGCGAAAGAAACGAGCCGGCGAAGATGCCTCAGAGCTTTTGGCGCTGATGAAGGCAGTGTCGGAGCGCCTGAAACGCGATGACCAGCGCATCAACGAGCTGGACGAGCGCCTGAAACAATTTCTGCTCACCATCCCCAACACTCCGCACTCCAGTGTGCCAGTAGGAAAAAGCGCCGCCGATAATGTGGAAGTTAGGCGTTGGGGCGCTCCTCCGAAATTTGATTTCAAGCCGCGCCCGCACTGGGAAATTGGCGAAGGCACCGGGATTCTGGATTTTCAGTCAGCCGTAAAAATTGCCGGCTCGCGATTCGCAGTTTACAAAGGACTGGGCGCGCGACTCGAACGTGCCCTCGCGAATTTTTTCCTCGACGTGCACACGCGCGAACACGGCTACACCGAAATTCTTCCGCCATTTCTGGTGAACACGGCTTCGCTGACCGGCGTAGGCCAATTGCCAAAATTTGCCGCCGACATGTTTCAGGTGGAAAACACGGACTTGTGGCTCACGCCCACTTCTGAAGTGGAACTCACCAGCCTGCGCCGCGATGAAACGCTCGACGCGGACAAATTGCCAGAGAAACTCTGCGCCTGGACCGCTTGCTTCCGTTCCGAAGCCGGCGCCGCGGGAAAAGATACGCGCGGCCTAAAACGCCAGCACCAATTTCAAAAAGTGGAAATGTTCAAATTCACGCGCCCCGACCAAAGTTACGACGAACACGAAGCCCTGGTGCAAGACGCGGAATCGATGCTGCGGCGTCTCGGCTTGCATTACCGCGTGATGCTGCTCTGCACCGCGGACATGGGCTTCGCCGCCGCAAAAACCTACGACATCGAAGTGTGGCTCCCCTCCACCGGCGAGTTCATGGAAATTTCTTCCTGCTCCAACACGGAAGCATTCCAGGCGCGCCGCTCCGGCATCCGCTTCAAAGGAAAAACAGGCAAAAGCGAATTCGTGCATACGCTGAACGGCTCCGGCCTGGCCGTAGGACGCACTTGGATCGCGCTGGTAGAAAATTTTCAGCAGGCCGACGGCTCCATCCTAATCCCCGAAGTTTTGTGCCCGTACATGAGAGTGGACCGCATCCCCGCAACACCGAAGACCTAGCAGAAAATGTTCGCGAATAAAAAATCAGGTAACGGGGCCGACGAGGACCATTGGCCCGGTAGGTTGCGGCATGCCACCCGCAGGTTCCAGCGTTACCGCGAACGCTTTCGCCGCCATTCCTTGCGGCAGTTTCACCGTCCAGGGATTAATCGGCCCGCCATCAATCACGCCGGCGCTAATGGGCTTGCCATCCTTGGGGACCAGCCACAACTGGTAGCTCTTGTTCGCCGGCGCCGGCTCTACCCACCCGTCGCACATGGCCATGCCCATTTTCGAGTTGTACATCACGCGCACGTCGCCCTTGGGCATGCCGGGTTGCTGCGCAAGCGCGACGGAGACCGTGTCCTTCGATTCCAACAGCGCTTGCGCGTGGAGAGCTTCATCGAGCTGCTTCTGTTGCTGCTGCAGCGTGGCCTGCTCTTGTGCGAGCTCCCGGCTCAGTCGCTCGTTCTCATTGCGAAGGCGAGCCGCGACGAAAAGAAGCAAAATGCACGCGGGCACAAGCACCGCAGCCCACCATCGCCCGAAGAATCCGCCAGCGCGTTCCGGCTCGCGTTGCGCACGCTGTGCTTCGGCGCCTTCGACGGACGCGTGAATCTGGCGCATCAGCCGCTCTCGCACCGTCGGAGACGGCTCCACGCGGGGAGCAGAGAATGCCAGCAACCCAATTCGTCCGCGCGCTTCCGCCAGTCTCGTAGCGCACTCCGCGCACGTAGGCACGTGCGATTCGATCGCAGCCTTCTCTTCGCCTTCCAGAACGCCGAGGGCGTAAAGGTCGAAGTCTTCCGGCCGAGTTGGATGTCCGTTCATGACAATAAATTCCGTTTCAAACTTTCCACCGCCGTGCGAATCCGCGTCTTCACGGTGCCAAGCGGATCGCCTGTCCTGCTGGCGATCTCGCTGTGGGTCAATCCTTCAAAATATGCCAACTCGATCGCGGCGCGCTGCTCTGTTGAAAGATTTCCCAAGGCGCCCATCACGCGTCCGAGTAATTGCTGCTGGGTTATCGCATTTTCCAAATTTACCGGCACGATGACCGTTGTCTCCCGCAGCTCTTCGCCTGCGCTCGGAGTATGCCGTCGTAGCCGCGATATGGCCCGGTTGCGCGCGATCACCGCGAGCCATCCCGGCAGCGAGCCGCGCGCAGGATCAAATTGCGCAGCGTTCATCCACAGCTGAAAGAAAACATCCTGCAAAATTTCCTCGGACGCTTGCGTATCGCGGAGAATGCGGTTCAGAAGCGAGGACAGCAAAGAGGCGTAGCGGTCGTATAGCGCGGCGAGCGCCGACTCGTCCCGCTGGACGATTTTCTGAATGAGCGCCGCGTCCGAGGCCCTCAACTCTGTTCCCGTTTGACCGCTCACCAGGTTCTGGCGACTCCATTATCTAAAGTACGCGCGAGACAGGCTCTCGGATGTCAGGAGAGCCGGAAGCTGCCGCGGACTGCGCTGTGCAGGTGCAACTCCGATTCCTCAAGCACCGCGCGCAGAGTAGCTTGCAAGGGGTAGGGCGTCAATCGGGTATTTCGGTCGCGCGGTTTCTTACCTCGAACTCTCATCTTCTAACCTGACGCCGCTGGTTAAGTATATTAGATACAGTTAGATAAAGGCTGGGAGCTTAGATGATTCGCCCGATAATTCTAAACTAAGTGGCTTTAAATCTCTCACTTTGTCAGCGGTTTCCATTGACATCCTTGACGGCTTGGCTAAACTTCGACTCGCGTAAGACTTACGGCGCCCAAATAATCGAACTAAGTTCTGAGCGGCGAAGGCAAAGCAGTTCGCCGCGTCGAAAGCACGACAGGAAGGAAGCTAGATGGCCACAGTCGCCAAAGCCGCACCGCAGCCGATTCCGCGCATTGCACCGCGCGAGGATTTGAATCCATACCGTATTGCGCAGATTCAGTTTGATATCGCTGCCGAATATTTGAAACTCGATCCAGGACTGCGCCAGATATTGCGTACGCCGAAGCGCGTGCTGGAAGTGTCCGTCCCCACCAAGATGGACAACGGGCAGATCAAAGTTTTCACCGGATTTCGCGTGCAGCACAATATAGCGCGCGGTCCGGCCAAGGGCGGCATCCGTTATCACCCCGCGGTAACGCTGGACGAAGTGAAAGCTCTGGCGACTTGGATGACCTGGAAAACAGCTACCGTGAATATTCCTTACGGTGGCGGCAAGGGCGGCGTGATTTGCGATCCGAAGCGGATGAGCAAGTCTGAACTCGAGCGCATGACGCGCCGATTTGCCTCTGAAATTTTTCCGATAATCGGACCGGACCAGGATATTCCCGCGCCGGATGTTTACACCGATTCTCAGACGATGGCGTGGATCATGGACACCTATTCCATGACAAAAGGGCGCACGTCACTCGGCGTGGTTACAGGTAAGCCGATTTCGATCGGCGGGTCTGAGGGACGCAACGAAGCGACCGCTCGCGGCTGCCTGGTAGCCGTGGAAGAGGCTTGCAAGGTCAAGAAGGTGCCTCTGCGCGGAGCAAGTGTGGCGATTCAAGGTTTTGGAAATGCGGGATCTATCGCTGCGCGTTTATTCGCGGAAAAGAAAGCGCGGGTGATCGCCATCAGTGATTCTCGCGGCGGCGTTTTTAATTCGCGCGGAATCGATCCGTTGAAAGCGGCGCGTTACAAAGAACGTTCGGGAACTGTTGTCGGCATGCCGGGGACATCGCGCATTTCGAACGATGATTTGTTGACTATGAAATGCGACATTTTAATTCCCGCGGCGCTGGAAAACGTGATCACGTTGAACAATGCAGACCAAATCAAAGCGAAAATAGTCGCCGAAGCGGCCAACGGCCCCACCACCCCTCACGCGGACGAAGTTCTGGCGCGCAAGGGCATCACCATGATTCCGGATATTCTGGCGAATGCCGGAGGTGTGACCGTGAGTTACTTTGAGTGGGTGCAGGACCTGCAGAGTTTCTTCTGGTCCGAAAGCGAAGTGAACGCGAAGCTTGAGATGGTGATGCGTCGCGCGTTCCACGAAGTGCACGAAATGGCGAGGAAGCATCGCACGCATATGCGAACCGGCGCTTACGTTCTTGCCGTCGGCCGCGTGGCGGACGCCACGCTCGTTCGCGGACTCTTTCCATAAAAATTGCTAGCTGACCCTGTTGTTCCAATCAGCCATCAACTTTAACCTCACTGAAAAATTTCCCCTTGCGCAGTGAGTAAGAACACGCGTACATTTTTGCTTAGCCGGTGCGCTCACGCGAAAAAGGGCAGCGCCGGCATATTTGTCTGCGTGACTTGCGCGAGGAAGTTGAGAATTGAACAACCACATAAATCACACTCCGCCGATTCTTCTAACCATTGCTGGTTTTGATCCGTCCTGCGGCGCGGGCGTGGCTGCAGACCTGAAAACTTTTGCTGCGCATAACTGCTACGGTGTAGCGGCGGTCACCGCGCTTACCGTGCAATCCACCCAAGGCGTGCTATCGGTGCACCCGACGCCGTCGGCCACTCTGCGCGCGCAACTCGATGCATTAGTGGATGATGTGGCGATTGCGGGCGTGAAGATCGGTATGCTCACGAATCGCGGTAATGCATCCGCCGTCACCGAATTTCTGGACAAACATAAATTCCAACACGTCGTGCTAGATCCGGTTTTCCGTCCAACTGCGGGCAACGCCGAACTGTTGGATACATCCGGATTAAAGTTTGTGCGTGACGAGTTGCTGAAACGCGTAAGCCTGATCACTCCCAACCTGCCGGAGGCGGAATTTCTTACCGGTATGGAAGTAAAAGATTTGGCCGCGATGAAAACAGCCGGCCAGAAGTTAATTGAGATGGGTGCGCGCGCCGTCGTGGTTACCGGCGGCCATCTGGACAAACCGATCGACGTATTTTGCATTGGAACGGAAGTAGAGACCTTTGCCGGCGACCATGTGAAAAGCCCTAACACGCATGGGTCGGGATGCACTTTTTCATCCGCGATCCTGGGCCAACTAGCTTCGGGACAGCAGCTGCGCGAAGCTGTAATTTTAGCGAAGGCTTACGTTACGAAGGCAATCGAGAAGTCCTATCAGATCGGTAAAGGCGCTGGCCCGCTGAATCAGCTTTTCCGCTTTCATCAGGAACAACCTTTGCGCGGCGTGCACGAAGTTCCTCAACACGGCATGCATCCAGCCGCAGAACCAGCCGCACATTAGAACTTCAGTTATAGACTCCCAGAGTTGTCAAGCCTGCCTGGACTCGGAAAAATCGTCTCCTCCTGGTCTGTCTCGTCAGAGTTAAAAAATCTTGCCGAAGACATCCCGCACAATTATCATCCCGACTGAATCTTGATCGAGGTGCGTCGTGAAGAAATACATGGAAATCGTAATTGTGCTCGTGGGGATCCTACTTAGCGCGCAAACAGTTGTTGCACAGGAATGGTCACAACCTTGGGCTCGCGCGCGAATCGAGAAATCGTCGCGCCATAGTGAGTGGGTTACGGTGAAACACGATGGCCGAAGCGTGGACACGCTCATCGTTTATCCAGAGTCGAAAGACAAGCGGCCCGTAGTGCTGGTGATCCACGAAGTATTCGGACTGAGCGACTGGGCGCAAGAACTGGCTGACGAAGTCGCCGCAGCGGGCTACATAGCGGTGGCGCCAGACCTTTTGAGCGGAATGGCGCCAAACGGCGGCCGCACCAAGGATTTTCCTAGCGGTGTTACTGAAGCCGTCAGCAAGTTGAACCCCGATCAGGTGACTGCGGACCTGAACGCTGCTGCGGACTACGGTTTGCGGTTGCCTGCTTCCAGCGGAAAAATTTATGTCGTTGGTTTCTGCTGGGGAGGGGCGCAGAGTTTCCGCTTTGCAACCAATCGGGGAGATCTTTCCGCGGCGTTCGTTTTTTACGGCTCACCTCCGCCGACGGACGACATGTCCCGCATCAAAGCGCCCGTTTATGGATTTTATGCAGGGAACGATGTGCGTATCGACGCCACGATTCCGGACACAATCGCGGCAATGAAAGCTGCTGGGAAAACCTACGACCCGGTTACCTATGAGGGCGCCGGCCACGGTTTTATGCGCGCGGGAGAAGCTCCGGACGCGACCGAAGCCAACAAGAAGGCTCGGGAAGAATCGTGGAAACGCTGGAAAAGCCTGCTTGCACACTGACTTGTTCTAGCGGCGATAAACGATCTTGCCGGCGACAATTGTAGCCATTGACGCGCCGCGAAACTCACGGCCGTCGAACGGACTGTTACGCGATTTGCTCGGTGACTCAGATGTCCGATACGTCCATACTTGGTCGGTCGAGAAAATCGTTAAATCCGCGGGCTCATCAGCTGCGATTTTTCGTTCAATGCCAAGCACCCGCGCAGGACCCGTTGTAAACAGCTCAACCAAACGCAGCAGCGAAATTTTCCCGGGCCGCACGAGTTCGCTCAAAGCCAGGGCGAGAGCGGTTTCGAAACCGATAATTCCGAAGGGTGCGCGGTCGAATTCAACGTCCTTGCTCGAAGGATGATGCGGGGCGTGGTCGGTAGCGATGGCGTCCACGGAACCGTCGGCCAAGCCTTCGATCAGCGCGGCGCGATCTTCGCCAGAGGCCAGGGGCGGATTCATTTTGTAATGTGAATCGTAGCGCACGTCTTCGTCGATGAGGGTGAAGTGGTGCGGTGTGACCTCGCAGGTTACCTGCAGACCCTGTTGTTTTGCCGCCCGAACATATTCGAGCGAAGCGCGAGCGGACATGTGCGCGATGTGAAGGCGCGCGCCCGTTAGCGTTACAACTTCCACGTCACGGCCCACACAAATGGATTCCGATTGCGCGGGAATACCCCTCAGGCCCAAGCGAATGGAACGTGGGCCTTCGCGCATCACGCCACCGGCGAATAACGAACGATCTTCGCAGTGGTCAATCACCGGCAGATCGAGAGCGCGGCAATAGTCCATTACCTGGCGCATCAGGCGAGCGGTCGCCACGGGTTTTCCGTCATCGCTTACGGCGACGATACCCGCTTCTTTCATCGCTGCGATTTCTGAAAGAGATTCGCCTTTACTGCCTACGGAAGCGGCGCCAATGGGCCACACTCGCACCGCACCGGCTGCGGCGGAGCGTTCCACAATTCCGCGCGTAACCGAGGCGTTGTCATTTACAGGTTGCGTGTTCGGCATGGTGCAGACGGCGGTAAAGCCTCCACGTGCAGCGGCGCGCGTGCCGGTTTCAATTGTTTCGGAAAGCTCCTGGCCAGGCTCGCGCAGGTGGCAATGCAAATCGATGAAGCCAGGCGCGACGATCATTCCGCCTGCGTCAAAAATCTCCACATGGGAAGCTGTCAGATCTGGACCCACCCTTAAAATTCGAGGGCCGTCGACAAGGATATCGAGCGTTGCGTCGGTGTTGCTTGACGGGTCCAGAACCCGGCCATTTTTAATCAGCAGCATTATTTATCCTTGCCTGCCATTCCCGGCCCGCTCGCAGGTTCTGACGCGGCACCGCCCACAAGATGGTAAAGAAGGGCCATGCGAATCGCCAGGCCGTTGGTCACTTGGTCGAGAACACAAGATTGCGGGCCATCGGCGACGCTTGGGTCGATTTCCAATCCGCGAATCATTGGCCCGGGATGCAATACAAGCGCATCTTTTCCGGCTAGTCGCAGCCGCTCCGGAGTGAGTTGAAATTGCAAAATATATTCTTCTGGTGCGAGCGCAGGTTCGTGCATGCGCTCAGTCTGTACGCGTAGCACGATAATGACGTCAGCTCCATCAAGCGCTTCATCAATGTGCGATACGCGGCGAACGTTGGGTGCAAGCGACTCCAATTCGCGTGGAACCCACATGGCCGGGCCGCATAAGGTGATGTGAGCACCGAATTTGCTCAGCAGATGAATATTCGAGCGGGCTACACGGCTATGCAGGATGTCGCCAAGAATGGTGACGTGCAATCCGTCCAAGGTATTTTTGCGATCGCGGACGGTCAAAGCATCGAGCAACGCTTGGGTGGGATGCTCGTGCGTGCCGTCTCCGGCGTTCACAACCGGAATCCCCAGGCGCTGGGCTATGAATTCGGGCGCGCCCGACGAGCTGTGGCGGATCACGATACCGTCGGGACGCATGGCTTCCAGCGTCCATACTGTGTCGAGCAGAGACTCCCCTTTTTTCAAACTGGAAGATTCGGCCTGCAGGTTCATGGTGTCCGCGCCGAGCCGGGCAGCTGCAGTGGCAAAACTAATTCGCGTGCGCGTGGAATTTTCGAAAAAGGCCAGGGCCACGGTTTTGCCACGTAACGTCGCTAGTTTTTTTAGCGGATGACGATGGAATTCCTGGAAAGGCTTCGCTTGATCCAGAATAAAAGAAATTTGCTCGCGGGTAAGGTCTTCGATTCCAAGCAGGTGTTGCAGACGCTGCAGCACGTTTTCCCTTTAATGCCTTTTGCTCCGGGCCTCCCAAAGGATTGCCGGGTTTTTCAAGAAACGCGATCCACCAGCATCACGCGCTCTTCGTCATCAATTTCCATCAAACGCACCTCGACGATCTCCGTATCGCTGGTCTCCACCGTGCGGCCAACAAAGGAAGCCTCGATAGGCAGTTCGCGGTGCCCGCGATCGATCAAAACGCAAAGCCGGATGCGTTTGGGACGTCCGAGGTCAAAAAGTCCGTTCATTGCAGCCCGGATCGTGCGGCCGGTATAAAGCACGTCGTCGACAATCACCAAGTCCCGGTCATCGACTGGGAAATCGATCTCGTTCGAGTGAAAGACTGGTTGAGGACCTACTGTCGAGAGGTCGTCGCGGTAGAGCGTGATGTCCAGGGTGCCGACTGGAACTTTGACGCCGGAGGAATCGAAGATGGTTTTCGCCAACCGCTGGGAGAGGGGAACACCACGGCGGCGCACGCCGATCAAAGCCAAATTGTTGGTCCCACCACTCTTTTCGACAATTTCATGGGCCAATCGCTGGAGGGTACGGCTCATTTCTTCCGCAGAAAGCAATTGTCTTTTTTCTACGACGCGCATTCTGGCACGCCATCCTAGCATAGACCGCGGACTGTTCGCAGCCGCGGAATAAAGCCGCAGACGCTGAGAAATCCTGCGTTCGCTGGAATAGATGTGGCCTCAGTGCTAGACTAGCGGCCGTGAATGCGCCGCAGCCGGCCCGCATGTCCCAACGGCCCGCGGGAGTTGACCTTCGAGTCAGCGTCGGCGCCCTCCAGCTTAAAAACCCCATTATTGCCGCCAGCGGTACTTTTGGTTACGGAATCGAATTTACTCCTATGGTCGACTTAAACCGGTTGGGGGCGATGGTTGTGAAGGGCCTCTCGCTCGCGCCTATGGCCGGTGCACCGCCTCCCAGGATCTGCGAAACATCGAGCGGCATGGTAAATGCGATCGGTTTGCAGAATATCGGCGCGCGGGCATTTGTCGCCGAGAAGCTGCCTGAGCTGCGACGTCGGAACGCCACCGTCGTGGCAAACGTGTTCGGGTGCACCATCTCAGACTACGTCGAGGTCATCCGGATCCTTGAAGACGCCGAGGGGGTAGCGGCATACGAGCTAAACATCTCCTGTCCCAATGTGGAACACGGCGGGGCTGAATTCGGGGTGGATCCAGTACTAACAGCGCAGGTCGTCCAGGCCGCTCGGAAGGCGGCCCGGAGGCCTCTTTGGGTGAAGCTCTCCCCTAATGTTAATAGGATTGGACTTACGGCTAGCGCCGCCGAATCCAGCGGAGCTGACGCCCTGGTAATTGCAAATACTTACCCCGCATTGTGTATAGATGCACACAACCGGAGGTCACGCCTAGGTAGTACGACAGGTGGGTTGTCGGGTCCGGCCATAAAACCTATAACTATGAGACTGGTTTACGAGGCTAGTAAGGTAATTAAGATACCGATTATAGGGCTTGGTGGTATTGAGAGCCCCATCGATGTAATCGAATATATGTTGGCGGGCGCCTCAGCAGTCGAGATTGGCACCGCCAATTTTGTGGACCCGAGGGCCACAGAGGAGGTTTTGAAGGGACTAGAAAGATGGTGCGAAGACAATAAAATTACTGTAATCAGCAAGTTACGAGGCGGCATAGAGGTTGCTGAGACAGCCTCGAGATAGTACAATTTACTGATTCAACTAAGGTTAGGAGATCATGAAAGCAAAAATTTTCGTCGTGCTCGAATCGGTGTTTTTAGGATTGGGTCTGCTTGCGTTCACTCCGTCGGTGAACCCTACGACTGCCGGAAAGCCAAGCAACCCGCCTCAAGTAGCTGTGTACCCGAAGAAAGCGTCCTCTGGAAAAACTGATACCCTAAAGCCCCTTGCTGTCTGGGAATGCACCACCAGCTGGTACGGCGAGGATTTCGACGGCCAGCCGACCGCCACTGGCGAGAAATATGACATGTACGGCGAGACCGCCGCTCACCCCACCCTCCCCTTAGGTTCGATTGTTCGAGTCGTGAACCCACGCAACCACCGCAGCCAAATCGTCCGAATCAATGATCGCGGACCATATGTTGAAGGACGCGAATTGGATGTTTCTTATGAGGTGGCACGTAGGTTAGGATTTGACCAGCGCGGGATTGCGAAAGTTCGGCTCGAGCTGCTCAAGGTGCCTACACGGCCGGAACCGACCCATCACGAAGACTAATCGTCGCGCTGGATGTAGATAATCTCCAGGCTGCCACTGCTTTAGCGCGGAAGCTTCGCGGAGCAGTTGGGCTCTTCAAAGTCGGTAGTCAACTCTTCACAGCCGAAGGTCCGCGAGCAGTAGAGAAGCTCGCGGACGCAGGCGTCCAGATTTTCCTCGACCTGAAATTCCACGACATCCCCAATACGGTGGCGAGGGCCGTTTCAGGCGCGGTAAAGCTTCCGCATGTGCGTCTGCTCACACTCCATGCATCGGGCGGCACAGCCGTAATGAAGGCTGCGCGCGAAGCAGCCGGGGACCGAAAGGATCGGCCGAAGCTGCTCGCGGTTACCGTCTTGACGAGCTTCGACCAAGCGACCTTGCGTGAAATTGGTATGTCAGACCCAATCGAAAGCCGCGCGGTCGCGCTCGCATGTTTGGCCAAGAGAGCAGGAATGGATGGCGCGGTTTGTTCCGCACACGAAGCCCGTGCGATTCGGCGCGCGTGTGGGCCGAAGTTCATAATACTCATCCCAGGCGTACGTCCGAGCAAAGGCGCCGCGAACGACCAGTCGCGCATTGCGACGCCGGCAGAAGCCGTTCGGGCAGGCGCGAACTATTTGGTAGTCGGACGACCGATTACGGCCGCTCCGAATCCACGTTCGGCCGTCTCGGCCATCGTTGACGAAATGAAGTCCGCTCTACAATAGCCGCTAAAGTTTCTCTTCTCGTCTCCTGCTATTGACAAAATACGCTTGTCGGTACAACTTCTCTGCCGAACATTCTCTTGGCGAAGGGAGCTTCTCAAATGCGGATCGTGTCGAAGTGGTCTGTACGGACGGCGGGAATTGCGCTGGCGTTTGTACCAGCGATACGGGCACAGGAAGTCGGCGCTCCGCCTATTCCTCCGAAAGCACAAACGGTTGAAGTCACTCCTACAAATATTCAGGCAAATGTTGGGGACAAAGTTAAATTCAGCGCCGTCGCGAAAGACGTTTCTGGAAACGCGCTGTCCGCTAAGCCGATGATCTGGTTCGCTGCGCCGTTTGATGTGGCCGGCGCTGACAAAGAAGGCGTGGTGGTATTTCATCAACCGGGTGAAGTGACGGTGGGTGCGGTTGTGGCTGGCAAGCCCGGATATGCCCATGTAACAGTTGTTGCGCTGCCGGTTGCAAAAATTGATATTGCTCCTGTAACCCAGGCGCTGGTGGCAGGCAGCACTACCGTGCTTTCCTCAACTGCGCGCTCTTCGAATGGCGACCCGCGAGCTGACACGCCGATTCATTGGACCTCGAAATCGCCAGCTATCGCTCAGGTGGATGAATCGGGCATGGTGACAGCAAAGTCCGCTGGCGCCGCGACCCTCGTGGCCACGGCCGGCCCTGCGAACGCTGAAGTAAGCGTGCGAGTGGTTGCGGACGCAATCCAAAAAGTCGCCGTGGAACCGGAAACCACCAGCGCGAAAACGGGAGATGTGGTTCATTTCACGGCCACAGCCCAGAGCGCAAAGGGTGCACCGGTAAAGGATATTTTTACGAGTTGGACTGTCGGCGGACCCAATGCCACGATTTATCCCGACGGCGCATTCGTGGCGACGCTCCCAGGTACGTACAAAGTGATGGCAGCCGTAGGTTCGCATACTGCTGTGGCGTCAATTACCGTGGCGCCGCGAAATGCGGAGCGCGAGATCGACGTGATAGCCCACATTCCGCTAAAGGCGGCCGACGGGTCCGCGATTCAAACTACCGAAGAATGGATTATGGGCAATCACCTATACATTGCTTCACTCGCCGACAAAATTTACGACTACGACATCAGCGATCCCTCGAAACCGAAGGCGCTCGATTCCTTGAAGGCGGATGCGCGGTTGATAAATGACGTCAGCACTACTCCAGACGAAAAGGTAGGAGTCTTCACGCGAGAGGGAGCATCCACTCGCAAAAATGGAATCGTGATTTTCGATCCCTCCGATCCCGCGCACTTGAAAGTTCTGTCCGAATACACCGAAACGGTCACCGGAGGAGTACACAGCGCATTTATCAACACGCACTACGTTTACATTACCGACGACGCAACCGGCTCGTTGCGCGTGATCGATTTCCAGGATGCGCAACATCCCAAAGAAGTAGCGCGGTGGGAGGTGCAAAATGCAACCGCCGCAACAATCGCCGGTCCCATGGGACCGATGTCCAGCGGGCGCTATCTTCACGATTTGTACGTGAAAGATGGACTCGCCTATCTGGCTTATTGGCGCGATGGACTGATCGTCCTTGACGTTGGCAATGGCATGAAGGGCGGTAGTCCGGAGCACCCGCAGCTTGTCTCCCAATACAAATTCAATCATTACGAACTTTATGGCAACGGCTGGTTGGCCGGAACGCACACAACATTTCGTTACAACAATTATCTTTTTGTAGGCGACGAAGTTTTCCCTGCGCAGTTCGATATCGATAGCAAAGAACGCATCCCCGTTCGCGGAGTTTGCCATGTGATGGACATCACCGATATCGAGCATCCACGCGAAGTGGCAATTTACGAAGTGCCCGAGGGCGGCATACACAATTTTTGGGCTGACAACGACATGTTGTTCATCGGCGACTACGCCGGGGGCGGACGTGTACTCGATATTTCCGGCGAGCTTCGCGGAAATCTCTACCAGCAAGGACGCGAGATCGCTCGCATATGGACTGGAGACCCTGCCGGCTATCGCGCGAATTTGCCGTTTTCCTGGGGAGCGCAGCCCGCCAATGGTTTAATCTACTACAACGACATCAACACCGGAATCTGGATCGCAAAACTGGGCAAGCCGCGGTTCAAAGGCTCAACCACAGCACCGCCGCTTCAGGAAAAGGCTGAGTAGTTCTTCACATTTGCGCGGTAGCCGGTCAGACGGCTTTTTTGTGCTCGGTCATTTGACCGGCTGCCGCCGCCTTCGCTAGCATCATTGTGCAAATTACATTCCCTTCATGGAAGACGTTAAACATGTGATCGTTGGCACCGCCGGGCATATCGACCATGGCAAATCCGCTCTGGTCGAGGCTCTCACGGGAACCAATCCTGATCGCCTGGAAGAAGAAAAGCGCCGCGGCATTACGATTGACCTCGGGTTTGCCTTCCTGAATCTCGAGGGCATTCGATTCGGATTTGTTGACGTCCCCGGACACGAGAAATTCGTTCGCAATATGCTCGCCGGCGTTGGCGGTATTGATGTAGTTCTTTTCGTCATCGCTGCGGATGAATCGATCAAGCCGCAAACCCGCGAACACTTCGATATCTGCTGCTTGCTGGGTATCTCGCGCGGCATTATAGCAATCACGAAATCCGACAAAGTCAGCCCAGACGTACTAGATACCGTGCGTCTGGAAATAGAAGAATTTGTGCGCAATTCTTTTCTGGAAAGCGCGCCGATCGTTCCCGTTAGCGTGCGCAGTGGCGCGGGAATTGAAGATCTGAAGCAGGAGCTACGTCGATCGGCGAATGCGGACCGGTGGCGAGACGACAAACAACATTTGCGGCTTCCCATCGATCGCGCTTTCGCGATGAAGGGATTTGGGGCCGTTGTCACCGGTACGCTCGTAGCAGGTGCTTTGAATGTCGGCGCAGAGGTACAGCTTTATCCCACGCGCAAGCGAGTCCGCGTGCGCGGCCTCCACTCCGATGGGAAACAAATCGAGCGAGCTGTTGCCGGGCAACGCACGGCGGCAAACTTGGCCAGAATCGACTCCAGCGAAATAAAACGAGGGATGGTCCTGGCAACTCCTGGGATTTTCGAACCAAGCTCGCGCGTGGACGCAGCTGTAACTCTGCTGCCCTCTGCTCACCCGTTAAAAAACCGTGCGCGCGTTCATATGCATCAGGGGACGGCAGAAGCGGTGGCCGAAGTGGTTTTCCTGGATGGCCATGCGGAACTTGCTGCGGGTCACACTTCTTTTGTTCAGATGAAACTGGATAAGCCGGTTTTAATCCTGCCGGGAGATCGCTTTATTCTGCGACAGCTTTCTCCCATGGCGACCATCGGAGGAGGCCGCGTGCTCGACGCTCGCCCTGCCAGGCGCCGTCGCAATGACCATGGCGTCAAAAGTTTCCTTGAAATTATAGAGCGTGGAAACCAAGAAGAAACTTTGGTTGCGCTTGCTGAGGCATCGCCTCGTGGACTAACGTCTCCCGAAATCGTCTCACGCACCGGGTGGATGAAAGACGATATACACTTTTCTGCAAAGAACCTTGCGCAGTCACAACGCCTGCGAATTATTGGCGACGCAGCATCGTCGGATTTCACAATAGTCTCGGCGCCCGCATTTGCAGAATCACTGACAGTAATTCGGAAGGCCGTCGACGATTTTCACGGCGCGAATCCGCTGTTGCCGGGAATTCCGAAACAGGAACTCCACGGCCGTGCCGGAAAACCTCGCGCCGAACTTTTTGAAGCGGCGCTCGATGATTTGTTGAAATCACGAGCGATTGTGATTTCAGGAGACCTGGTTCAACGAGCCGGACGAGAGATTGCCCTGTCGCCGGAAGAAGCGCGCGCCAAAGAACTGATCGAGGAGGAGTTTGCGACGGCCGGACTCATGGTTCCGAGCTTTGCAGTCGTTCTGGCCAAGTTGCCGGTGGAATCACGTCGCGCGCAGAAAATTTTGCAGATTCTGCTGCGCGAAAAAGTGCTGGTAAAAGTGGCGGACGACCTGGTTTTCCACCAACTCGCCGTAAAAAACTTGCGCGAAACGCTCGCCAAGTATTGCAAAGAACGCGGTGCCAGGCTTTCGATTGGCGCATTCAAAGAACTTACGGGGGTCTCTCGGAAATACGCAATACCTCTGCTCGAGTATCTTGACCGCGAACACTTGACGCGTCGGGTCGGAGACGAGCGTGTTATACTTTAAGTTGACACCCGGGCTCTGAAAACGCCTCTCGTTAAACTGGCGCCCTCGGGAAGGCAGGTAAACATGGGAGAGTTTAGCCCAATCCATTGGTTGATCGTTTTGGCGATCATCGTCCTTCTGTTCGGAGGAAAGAAAATTCCTGAAGTGATGCGTGGACTTGGCGAAGGCATCCGCAACTTTAAAGAAGGCATGCATGCGAATACGCAGACTCCGCCGCCACCCGCTCCGCCGGCAAATCCGCCGACCGTAACAACGGCGCCGCCGCCTCTGGGCGAAGATAAAAAGTAATTTTTAGTCGAGTGAAGGTAAGGACGGCGGCTTCGGGCCGCCGTTTTTATTTGGTATCGCTCTGATTTTCGGCCGAATTTCCTAATCCGAATTCGCGCAGCAAAGTCCACCATCGCGCGAGCGGCAGCCCCATAACGTTGAAATAACAGCCTTCGATTCGCGATACGTAACGTCCTCCCAGGCCCTGGATTGCGTACGCGCCCGCTTTATCGAAGGGCTCCCCGGTGGCCAGATAGTCTTCAATTTCCTGATCGGTGAGATGCGCGAAATGTACTCTGGTAATCTCCTCGACCACTCGCTGTTGCATCCCGGAGTTTTGTAATAGCGCAAGACCGGTATGAACTTGGTGGACGCGCCCGCTGATGCTGCGCAACATGCGCTTCGCGTCATCACTCGACTCCGGTTTGCCGAGAATAGCGTCATCATCAACCACCACGACTGTGTCCGCGCCAATAATCAGAACGTCCGCGCCCAGATTCGGATTTTTTTCGGCGGCTGAAACAGCTTTTGCCAATGCCAATCTGCGAACATAATCGCTGGGCGATTCATTATCCAAGCGCGATTCATCGACATCCGTACTGCATATCTCGAATCGAATTCCGGCGTTTCGCAGGATTTCCGCGCGGCGAGGCGAAGCTGATGCAAGGATGAGTTTCAAGAAAATATATCTTACTTTCGACCGCCAATTGTCGGAGTTGAAAATAGTTAAATTACAATTGACTCGCGATACTCGCCGAAAGCTCGCCGCAGTGCGTCTGAAATTTCACCGACCGTGCCATACGATTCAACCGCCAGCAAAATGGCCGGCATTAAATTTTCGGTACCGCGGGCTCGGCGTTCTACTTCCGCCAGCGCGCTCTGTGCTTTCGCGGCATCGCGATGCGCGCGCAAATTATTAAGTCTCGTAACTTGCGAACGTTCAATTTCCGGATCAACTCGCATCGTGGGAATGGGACGTTCTTCTTCCGCTTGAAAGCGATTTACGCCCACGACTACTTGTTCCCCAGAATCAATCGCTCGCTGGTATTCGTAGGCCGATTTCTGAATCTCCTGCTGGACATAACCAGTTTCGATGGCGCGCAGCATCCCGCCCATGGCGTCAATTTTCGAAATGTAATCTTGCGCGGCGGCTTCGATTTCGTTGGTTAATTTCTCCACCGCAAACGATCCCGCCACCGTATCAATCGTATTCGCGACGCCGGATTCCTGGGCAATAATTTGTTGCGTGCGCAGAGCGAGCAGCGCCGCCTCTTCGGTCGGGAGCGCCAGCGCTTCGTCCAGAGCGTTAGCGTGCAGGGATTGGCAGCCGCCCAGTACCGCCGCCAGGCTCTGAAGAGCGACGCGAACGATATTGTTCTCGGGTTGCTGTGCAGTCAACGAGGAGCCAGCTGTCTGCGCGTGAAAGCGAAGCATCAACGAGCGCTGGTCGAGCGCGCCGAAGCGCTGGCGCATCGTTCGTGCCCACACGCGCCGAGCCGCGCGAAACTTGGCGATTTGCATCAGGAATTCGTTGTGCGAATTGAAGAAGAATGAAAGTTGCGGCGCGAACTCGTCCACAGTCAGACCTGCTTCAATAGCCGCGACCACGTACGCGATTCCATTGCCGAGTGTGAAGGCCACCTCTTGCACATCAGTCGAGCCAGCTTCGCGAATGTGGTATCCGGAAATCGAAATAGGATTCCAATTCGGTATTTCGCTCCGGCACCAGGCAAAAATATCGGTGACGATACGCATGGCCGGCCGCAGCGGGTAGATGTAAGTCCCGCGCGCAATATATTCTTTCAAAATATCGTTCTGCACCGTGCCGGCCAAGCGCTTCAAATTCGCGCCCTGCTGCTTCGCCACCGCGACGTAAAGTGCCAGCAGGATCGCAGCCGTGGAGTTAATCGTCATGGAAGTGGAAACACGTTCCAGCGGGATAGCGTCGAAAAGCGTCTGCATGTCTTCAAGCGAATCGATCGCTACGCCGACTTTGCCCACTTCTCCCTGTGCTAGGAGATGGTCGGAATCCATTCCAATTTGCGTGGGGAGATCAAATGCGACAGACAAACCGTTTTGTCCTTGCGAAAGCAAGTAGCGATAGCGATGGTTCGACTCCACTGCGCTGCCGAAGCCCGCGTATTGCCGTGTGGTCCACAGCCGGCCGCGGTACATGGTGGGATAAACGCCGCGCGTGAAGGGGAATTCGCCCGGAAAACCAAGCTCGCGCTCGGGATCCCAACCATTCAAACTTTCTTGGGTGATCACAGTTTCCATGGGAAGGCCGGAAGAAGAGGCGAGCTTCCGTTCTGAAATGGCTGGGCGCTTTTTGATGTCTTCAGGCATTGGAAAACTCAGCGGACTCGCCGCGCTCGTCGGAAGGAAGTGAAAGCGAAGACGGCCATGGTGATGGCATAAATGACGGCAAATCCCAAAAGCCAGGCTGCTACGCGGGTATGCCACTGGCGCCACACTGCTACCCCGCCATAGAGAGCGAAGGTGGCGAAAAGAGCGCCGACGGCTTCATGGAAAAATTGCCGTGCAGCACGCCACCAGACGCGCCAGGTGACCTTAGAGGAATTCCACAGTGTGGAGTACAAGCCGGCGGCCATAATGCAATTCTAGTATAGATTGCCGTGACGCGCTGCGTGTCCGGCGCCAATCTTGACTAGACCAGCAGCGCGCGTGCCTTTGGGGCCCGCCTCGTCTGAACCGAAGGACAGGTAACACTCGCGATTCCAACACCGCACGTGGGTCTTGTTTCGTGATTGCAGCGGACC
The DNA here is from genome assembly GCA_013287135.1 of Acidobacteriota bacterium. GTDB lineage: Bacteria > Acidobacteriota > Terriglobia > Acidiferrales > UBA7541 > Palsa-295. The sequence continues at coordinate 31,228 of JABDEK010000044.1, forward strand.
TAGAATTGGTGTAGGAAGGGCCTTTTACAGGAGGCGCCTTTGCAACTCGACGACCGCATGAAGCAGTTACTTCGCGATCTGGGGCACGCCATCAACGATAGCGTGTCGGACTCCGATCGTATCGCTGAAGCTATTTCCAGTGTGCGTTCCGCCGGCTTCGATATTGTGCTCAAGCTGGACGCCACCATCGGGTTGGCGCGGCGCTCGGAGCAAGACGCCAAGATGACTTCGCTCGACCGCCGTTTTCTGGAATCGCTGCATATCCGCGTGGACGACGAAACGCTGGAAGAAGAAACTGTAGCTCCGCGCGTGGAAATCACTCCGCAGGATATTAAATTTCTGAAGTCCCTGAAGATTTCTTTCGATGAAGAACTCTAAGATTTTCGCCGCGTTTACTCTGGCTCTTCTTGCCGGATGTTTGTCAGCCGCGGCTCCTGTGGCGCGCGCGCAGATGAGCGGCAGCGCTCCCATAGTTGTGAAGAAAAAGGTTCAGAAACCTGTGTGGCTCAAGGCGCAATTTATCCACGCCGATAACCATACGCTGATGGTGCGCGAACAAGCGAATCAGATGAACGTTCACACCTTTACCTATGCCGACAAAGCCCAGAAGAAAATGAGCAAGATTCTGGACGAAGGTGGCTATCAGACCGGCGATTCCATCAAGGTTCTCTGGATGGCCGGCGGTTCCGAAGCGCTCGACATAAAGGGCAAACCGTCGAAAGCCATCTAATGGTTGCCCCAAACCTCCCTTTGACCTAGCTTTTACTGCATAATATTCTGTTCTGTCGATTAACTCTATGATTCGCCCGCCCGCAGTTTCCGGTCGCTTCTATCCCTCAGACAAAAAGAAACTCGCTCTGGAAATCCAACAATATACCGGGAGCGAAACTAGAAAATCCGTCGTGAGCGGATGCATAGTGCCGCACGCGGGATACATGTATTCCGGGCACGTTGCTGGGGCGGTTTACTCGGCGATCGAAATCCCTGCTCGTTGTATCCTTCTGGGCCCGCGCCATTTCCCCGGCGGCGAAGCTATGGCCATAATTTCAGAGGGGAGTTGGCAAACTCCATTCGGTAACGCGCAAATAGATTCGGAGCTCGCCACACAGCTGAAGCAAGCGTGTCCTTTCCTGCGCGAAGACCGCGTTGCGCACCAGCGCGAGCATTCGCTCGAAGTGCAAATTCCATTCCTCCAACACCTCAACGCAAATCTACGATTCGTGCCCGTAGTGCTTGCCACACACAGATATCAGGAACTGGAAGCATTAGGGCATGCGGTAGCGAGAGTAATAAAAGCGCAGAACGACCCGGTTCTTGTGGTCGCGAGCACGGATATGAATCATTACGAAAGCGATACGATCACGCGCGCAAAAGACCAGAAAGCAATCGATCGCATTCTAGACCTCGATCCGCGCGGCCTGTACGATACGGTGCAGTCGGAGGAGATTACGATGTGCGGCGTCGCTGCAACCGTAGCAATGCTCGTCGCCGTGCGCGATCTAGGCGCTACGCAAGTT
>JABDEK010000045.1 GCA_013287135.1 Acidobacteriota bacterium
GAAATTGCAGCGCCGTACGCTGGATGCAATGTCAGCAGAATCGGCCCAAAGCTATCTGATTGCCCGCGCGTACTCGAACTTGGATTCGGCGTTGCTGCGCAAAGAGATGGATTTTGAGGTGGCGTTCGTTAAGGCAGGAGGATTGTTGCTTGGCGGTCCCGATCCAACGGGAAACGGCGGCGTGCTGCCGGGCTTCGGCGATCAACGCGAGATAGAGTTACTTGTTGAGGCAGGATTCTCTCCCGTGCAAGCCATTCAGATCGCCACAGAAAACGGCGCTTTATATATGGGTCAGCAAGATCGAATTGGAACGCTGACACCCGGCAAGCAAGCAGACCTCGTGTTGATAAAAGGCGATCCTTCAAAGAATATCGAGGAGATAGAAAACGTCGAAACGGTGTTCAAGGCTGGCATTGGTTACGATTCCAAGAAATTGATTGACAGCGTACGCGGCCAGGTTGGGATTCGCTAACTCGCTAGAAGCGTCGTTGCGCTGCCTCTTCGCGGAGCAAGATAGAACGAACAACCTCCGCACCTACCAACTGCAAAGAATTTCGCTCATAATTGCGATATGGAACAGCGTATTCTCGCCGAGCGTATTTGCCGAATTCTGAAAGCGGCTGGCCATCAGGCCTACTTTGTGGGCGGGTGTGTGCGCGACATCCTTCTGGAGCGCGAGCCCGCGGACTATGATGTGGCGACGGACGCGACGCCTAACCGAATCCGTGAATTGTTTTCGGAGTCGTTCGTAGTGCTGGAAGTGGGAGCGAAATTCGGTGTGATGCTCGTGGGAGAGCCGGCGGACAGCGAAGAAGACCCAATTGTGACGGTTGAGGTTGCTACATTTCGCTCGGATGTAGGTTACTCGGACGGGCGGCATCCCGATAATGTGGTGTTTTCGAAAACGGCGCGAGAGGATGTGAAGCGACGCGATTTTACGATCAACGCGTTGCTGATGGACCCGGAGACGAAAGAAGTGCTGGATTTCGTCGGCGGGCGCGAAGATCTGAGCGCTGGAATTATTCGCGCTATTGGAAATCCAGAAGAGCGTTTCAACGAAGATAAATTGCGGCTGGTGCGAGCGGTGCGTTTTGCGGCGCGGCTGCATTATGCGATCGAAGCGAAGACGTTTCAGGCCATTCAGAAACTAGCTCCGGAGATCAAGCAGGTTTCTCCGGAGCGACTGCGCGATGAGTTGACCAAGCTTCTTACGGAAGGCGCGGCACGCCGGGGATTCGAGCTGTTGGATGAGACCAAGCTTCTGCCCGAAATTCTTCCAGAAATTGCGCGCATGAAGGGAGTGGAGCAGCCCCCGCAATATCATCCGGAAGGGGACGTGTGGATTCACACGCTACTTATGCTGCAGCAACTTCCAGTGGGATGTCCCGCGACGCTCGCGTGGGGAGTGCTCTTGCACGACGTTGGCAAGCCAGCGACGTTCAAGCCAGTTTCGCAGACGGGCGATCGGATTCGTTTTGACGGCCATGTGGAGGTAGGTGTGCGCATGGCGGAAGAAATCTGCCGACGGCTACGTTTCTCGAACGAGGACACGGCGCAGATCGCGGCGTTGGTGGCGAATCATATGAAGTTCAAAGATGTGCTGCAGATGAAGCCCTCCACTCTGAAGCGCTTCGCGCGGCTAAATCGGTTCGATGAGCACCTCGAGTTGCACCGCTTGGACTGCCTTTCGAGCCATCGAATGCTGAACAATTATGACTTCGCGCAGAAGTTTGTCCGGGAGACCCCTGCGGAACAGATCCGGCCGGCTAGGCTTTTGACCGGAGACGACCTGATGGCTTTGGGGTTTCAGCCGGGACCCTCCTTCAAGCAGATGCTGGATTCGGTGGAAGAAGCCCAGCTAAACGACCTGATTCATACCCGCGAAGAAGCCATCGAGTTCCTAAAATCTCTGCCTGCGAAGAATCAAGCAAGTTAAGTATTGTCTTAGGCTTATGGGGATTGCATATCGCATCGTTGTTCCCAGAGGGCTTGCACCAAAGACTTTAGTGTGATAGTATCAACAAACTTCATAGCGTTCGGCTAATTCCTGTCGGACCTTTTCTGTGTCCGTTGCATCTAACGTTATTGTAAGCAGTAAATTTGTAGGGAGTGTCTGTATCAAAGGGGGATCAGGTGAGTAGGACAAATAGAGTTATCCCAGAACAACTCGCGATTTTACCTGTGCGCGATACCGTCCTGTTCCCGGGCGCGGTGATGCCGCTGCCAGTGGGGCGGGAGAGTTCTCTAGCGCTTTTGAATTCGCTGGAGGGGCCAGAGAAGCTGCTTGGTGTTGTGGCGCAACTGGATCCACGCGTTGAGGTTCCCACCGGTGCAGACTTGCACAGTGTGGGCACGCTGGCGAGGGTTCATAAGATGGTGCGGATGCCCAATGGAAACATCGTGGCATTCCTAGAAGGTTTGGAACGCATACGCGTGCTTGAAGTGGTTTCGTTGAAGCCATTCTTGCGCGGCCGTGTGGAAGCACAGCCCGACCTGGAAAATCAGCGCGATGCAGAACTGACCGCCCTCGAGCGGAACGTGCAGGAATTGTTTCGCGAGGTGGTGACGCGTTCACCGCAGCTGTCCGACGATCTTCAGACCGAAGTGATGAATCAACCTTCGCCTGAACGTTTGTCGGATTTTGTGGCGTTTACGTTGCCGTCACTGAGCACGATGGTTCGGCAAGAGCTGCTGGAGACTTTCAGCGTAAAGAAGCGGCTTGAAACGCTGATCAACGAGTTAACTAAAGAGCGTGAAGTGCTCGATCTGCGCAATAAAATTCACGAGCAAGTTCAAGAGCAAGTGAATCAGACGCAGCGCGAGTTTTTGCTTCGCGAACAAATGAAGGCGATTCAGAAGGAACTCGGTGAATCCGACGACGGCCAAGCGGAGATAGAAGAGCTTCGCAAGAAAGTCGAAGAGTCGGGAATGACGGCCGAAGCCAAGAAAGAATGCGAGCGCGAATTGAAGCGGCTCGCGAAGATGACTCCTGCTTCGGCGGAGTACATGGTGGCGAGGACTTACCTCGAATGGATGACCGCGCTGCCGTGGAACAAAACCTCCGGAACGGAGGACATCGACATTTCGAAGGCGCAAGAAATCCTGGACGAGGATCACTACGACCTCGCGAAGGTGAAAGAGCGCATTCTGGATTATCTAGCGGTAAAGAAACTGCAACCGGGAATGAAGGGTCCGATCCTTTGCTTCCTTGGGCCTCCAGGCGTGGGAAAAACTTCGCTTGGAAAATCGATTGCACGAGCCATGGGCCGCAAGTTCGTACGCATATCGCTCGGCGGAATGCATGATGAAGCTGAAATCCGCGGGCACAGGCGTACCTACATCGGCGCTCTGCCTGGGCAAATCATCCAGGGAATTCGCCGAGCCGAGACGATGGACCCAGTGTTCATGCTGGACGAAGTGGATAAGCTCGGACGCGATTTTCGAGGCGATCCCTCGGCGGCGTTGATGGAAGTGCTCGATCCGGAGCAGAATTCCTCGTTCCGCGACCACTACCTCGATGTGCCGTTCGATCTATCGAAGGTTCTGTTTGTGGCCACAGCCAACTGGATGGATCCGATTCCAGAACCGCTGCGAGACCGCATGGAAATCATCGAGCTCGCGGGATACACGGAAGAAGAGAAGATCGGTATCGCCAAACGCTTCCTGATTCCGCGGCAGACGAAGGAACACGGCATCGTGTTGGGCGAGCAGATTGAGTTCACGGACGAAGCGATTCATGACCTGATCGCTCACTACACGCGCGAAGCCGGCGTGCGAAACCTCGAGCGCGAAATTGCAACGCTCGTGCGCAAGCAAGCCCGGCGCATCGCCGAGGGTAAGACCGAAAAGCATATCGTTACTCCAGAAGTGGTTCGCGAAGCGCTCGGAATCCAGAAAGTCAGGATAGAAAAGGAAGTGGAAGAGCGCGTAACGAAACCGGGAGTTTCGGTGGGCTTGGTCTGGACCCCGGTGGGCGGCGACATTGTATTCATCGAAGCCAGCAAGGCGCGTGGTGGGAAGCAGTTCACCATGACCGGGCACTTGGGCGAGGTGATGCAGGAGTCGATGCGAGCGGCGCTGAGTTGGGTGCGATCTAACTCTGAGCGTTATGGCATCGATCCGGACTTCTTCCGCAAGCTCGACTTGCACGTGCACGTTCCTTCGGGCGCGATTCCGAAGGATGGGCCGTCGGCGGGCGTGGCGATGGTCACGGCGCTCGTCAGCCTATTGACTGGACGAGCGATCCGGCCGCGTGTGGCGATGACGGGAGAAATTTCACTCTCCGGTATCGTCCTTCCGGTGGGAGGAATCAAAGAGAAGGTGCTCGGCGCAAAACGCGCAGGCATCCGCGAAGTAATTCTTCCGTCGGAGAACGAGCCGAACGTGCTGGAGGATTTGCCGGCCGAGATGTTGGGCGGCATGAAGATCCACTTCGTGCGTACTGCGGAGCAAGCGCTGGAAATTGCGCTTGGCAAGTTCGAGAAAAAGCCTGTGCGGCCTATTACCGGTGGCGATGAGTTGCCGGCGATTGGTCCAGCGGGTCCGATCCACTAAAACCGAAGTTGGAAAATTTGGATAAGAGGCAGCCCCCTGAGGCCCGGGAAGAAAATCCCGGGCCTTTTCTTTTTAGCGCACAACGCGGGTTTCCTGTTGCGGCGCGAAGCGCAATCGCGTACAGCTAGAAACTTCCGAATGCCCTACCGTCCAAGAGAACTTGTTGTGCGCGCGCGTGAAGCGGCGACACTTTTGCTGGCCACACTCGATCATAACGAGATGGTTCCGCGCTTCCTCGATATGTACGCGGCTGAAAACCGGCGGCCGGGACGGGCGGACCAGCCCGCGCACTACTACGAGCAACTCGAAACCATCCGCAGGGAAGCTATCCTCGCGATGGTGCTGCGAACGGCAGATGTTTTACCGGCACGATTGAAGGTTCGGGTGAACGTTCGCGAGCCGAAGCGTCTTGCCAGGAAAACTAAAAAGACCAAGAAGGGACGGAAGGGAGCAAGAGCCAAGCCGGTGAAAAAATCCAGTCTGGATCTTGCTATTCCGTTGCTCGATCTTTTCCGTGAAGAGTTTTTTGTGGCGCTCGGACAAGCCTTGAACTGGAGCGATGAAGACGCGCAGGAATTCTGGCACGATTTGGAGCTTTATGAGACGTTGACGCAACGAGAACCACGACGGCAGGCAGGCCGCACGACGCGCGCTGTCGCTTCCGGGCCGTTCGTCGATCGCACAGCGCTACTACTCGATCCATCTCTGATGGACCAGGCCCGTCGCGCGGCGGGGAAATTTCAGCTCGAGCTGAATACGGCTGCTGATCGCGTTCTGCACAAGGTCTTCGCGCGGCGCCGCGGCAATTAAATACACACGAGAGCTACGGCCGCGCTTCCAGAACGATATTGAAAGGTGTCTCCGCTGCACGGCGCACGTGTGTGAATCCGGCATTCTTCAAAATCTTTGACAGACGCGCCTCGCCAGCTTGCGCTCCCAAGCCGAGTCCCACTTCTTGGGAAAGCGAAGCTGGAGTACACAGCATAGTGGAAGCGGCGTAGAAAACACGGCCGATGGGATTCAAATTATCTTCCAGCTTGTCGTTAGCGAAGGGCTCTACGATCATCCATGCGCCGCCGGGATCAAGAGTCTTGCGCACGTGGCGCGCGGCACCTTCGGGATCGCCCATGTCGTGGAGACAATCGAAAAACGCGACGAGCTGATATCCTTCGCCCGGAAATTTTTTTGCGGAGGCAACTTCGAACTTAACGCGGTCGGAAACGCCGGCCTTTGTGGCAGCCTCTCGCGCCATCTGGATCGACGCCGGATGGTAATCGGATCCCACAAATGTGGATTTCGGATAAGCCTGCGCCATCAGTATTGTGGAGGTGCCGAGACCGCATCCGACGTCCGCGACTTTTGCCCCAGCTTTCAATTTGCTTTCCACATCGCCAAGCGCGGGTATCCATTCGGCGATTAGATGGGCGCGATAGTTTGGTCGAAAGAAACGCTCGGTGCCGGCGAACAGGCAGTGGTCGTGTTCGTGCCAACCCAGGCCCTTGCCTGTGCGAAAAGCTTCGGTAACTTTTGGTTCGTCCTTTATACAAGCGGAGACTATCTCGAAAAAACCGGGGAGAAACACGGGACTATTTTCGTCGGCCAAGGCGAGTGCCTGTTCGGGCGGCAGCGTATAGCGTTTTGTCGCAGAGTCGTAGGTGATGAAGCCGCCGGCGCTCTGGGCTGCGAGCCATTCGCGAACGTAACGCTCATGGGTTTTTGTTTTGGCGGCAATTTCTTCCGAGGTTAGCGGACCCGAACCGGCCATGGCTTTGTAAATTCCGAGTTTGTCTCCGACGAGAATGAGAGCCGCATTCATGGCTGCTCCCATTTCTCCCACGGCTTTCATCATGAATTCGTGAAGTTTTGCTTCGTTTATGGGCTGTGCGGATGTGGACATGAAATGACCTCCATTTCAGAATGTGGGTAGGAAATACCTGAAAGCTTAGCGGATTTTATCGTTGCGGATTCGAGCAAGTCAATCTCCGAAGTCGCACGGATAGCAGCTTATTTTTGCTATTCTCGCCATTGTGCTCGAAATTTTCTACGTTGTCGTAATTCTACAAATCGCTCTCGGGGTGTATTCCCTTTGGAATGGCTTCGCTTGGGTGACCATGGTGAGAAAGCGGCTCACTTCTCACGCTGGCTTTTACACTCCGCAAGCCGCCTTGATCTGTCCCTGCAAGGGAAGCGAGCGCGGGCTGGAAGAAAATCTTCTGGCGCTCACGCGTTTCGATTATCCGAACTACGAAATTTATTTTGCGTTAGCGACAAGTTTGGATCCCGCGGTGAAGATTATCGAGCGGGTGAAAGCCGCGAGCCAACGGCCGGTGCACATTCTGATTGCAGGGCCTCCCGAAGATTGCGGCGAGAAAGTGTTCAACCTCCAGCGAGCGGTGGAGGGCTTGCCGGAAAAGTTCGAAGTGCTCGTATTCACGGATTCGGATGTTCGGCTTTCACGCGGATGGCTAACGAAGCTGATAGCTCCACTTCAGGACCTGCGGATCGGAGCGACGACCGGTTATCGCTGGATTTTTCCGGGTGGGACGGGAGCCAGTTCTCTGGCGAGCGCGATGGCATCTGCGTGGAACGCGGCGGTGGCGACGCTACTGGGAAAACCTAACGATAACTTTTGTTGGGGCGGCGCCACAGCAATTCGGCGCAAGACTTTCGACGATGTGCAAGTGTTAGAAGCATGGAAAGGCGCGGTCAGCGACGACTTCGCATTAACGTCAGCTCTGCAGCAGGCCAACAGGCCGATCGTTTTTTGTTCTGAATGTTTCGCGGCCACCTTCCATCCGTGGACTTGGTCTGAACTTTTTGAATTCACGAACAGGCAGATGTTAATCACGAGGGTGTACTCGCATCGTAGATGGCTGGTCGGCGGACTTATGAACTTGGCGTACGCACTCACCATGCTATATGCCGCATCTGTGATTCTCTATTGCATTGTCGATGGCGATCCGTGGGGTCATCTGGTTCTGGTGGCGCTCGCGGTTCCGTTGCTTGCCGCGATGAAAGGGGCGCTGAGAATCGTTGCGATCAATGAAGCGATTCCGGAGTGGAAAGGGAAGTTGCAGGAAACAAGTGTGGCCTGCGTTTTTCTCGCGCCGATTGTTCCCTTCCTGTTCGCCTGGAATTTTGTAACTTCGTCGCTTAGCAAGCGCATCCGTTGGCGGGGCATTCGTTACGAGCTTGTCTCACCGAACTCTACGCGCATCCTCAAGCGCTAGGTCTACAGGAAGCTGGATATTCTGGCGGCGATTTAATTCTGCGGGGATTTTTGCGGAGCGAACGCCCGCTGCACGCGGCATAGCAGGTATGCAGTGGCCGCTCCGGCGGGTATGGGGAGCCACCATCCTGCTTCGAAGACGGTCATTGGGCCGTAGGTAGTAAGTCTCCACACGCGGAACTCACCTTGGCCTTCCGTGCCTATACGCTTTCCCAAGATTCCTAGAACCGCGATTAGAACGGGGGCTAATATCGCTCCAACCGCGGCCCAGTGGGTTGCGGTGAGGCATTTGAGGGCTGCCATCGCGCGCCTTAAGAGAAATGCGCCGAGTAACGCTGCAATTGCGCCGAAAACCAGGCCGTAGAAATAAAAAAAGATCAGGCCGAATACGGAGCGTGAAGAAAACGCATCGTTGGATGAAGCTCCGAAGGGATCGCGGGTCCAAACCGCTAGGCTCATGAAGAAGCATCCGCAAATCCAGGCGGTAAGGTAATACGCCAGACTACCACGACGCGTCATATGCGACGCTGGATGTTGGGAAAATCGAGCCAGACTTTCACGCCGCAGAAATGCGAGCCTTCCGTGCAAATCGGGGTGGAAATCCCGGCGCGAAGATGACAAGGCGGACCGATATATCTGGCGAGCTCCGGTAAAACGGAACGGACTTGTTCTACTTCTTCAATCGAGGCCTGATAAATTTCTTCCTGTGCGTTGAAGCAAGTACGCATGGTCCATTTGTGGAGCAAATGCAAAAGCGATCCAGTTTCCAACAGGCGAATAGCCTTTGCGTTAGGTAATAGATACAGCGCGAATTCCAAGGGGACGCCGCGGTCGAGTAATTCGTTCTTCGCAGTCCACGCGTCTTCCATGGCGCGCGCGTAGATTTCCAAGGCGCGCGGATTATCGCGTATCAACAGGGGCGCGATATAGTCGGGCGAACGAGTGTCCGCCAGAGTCAGCAGGGGCCGCGAACCGGGAACCATGCGGTGGCGTTGGTCCTGGCTGTCGGCGGTGTGGCTGATCTTTTTCGCGAAAGTAAAATTGGCATGCTGCAATGCGCGCATCATGGGGGCATGCACGCCGATGTCGAGCGTTTCGCGGCGGTATGGATTGCGCACTGGATTTAGCATGCGGTCCACGGCTTCGGCGTCGGGGCATTCCGCGACGGTCAAACCCATCACAGCGCGGTAGGCGTCGGCCATCACCGGAATTGCATGCGGCGGGTAGTCAACGAGGCTGGAAGTGAGGCCGGCCAACTTTGCATCAAACTCGCGCGCGAATGCTTCGCCATCGCGCTTGGGTTGGTGCCATTCCGGCGGCTCGTCCATAGGTGCGTTATCAAAGCGATCGAAGAATTGCGGATCCACTTCACGGACGCGCGCGACCATCCCTCCAATCACCTGGTGCGCTTCAGACGGCGTATCACTCGCCGCATGCATGCGCCACAGCCGGTGCAGAACGATTCCCGAGAGTGTGTGCACCATGGTGGTAAAAGCGGCTACCGGGAGAACGTAACGCGCAACTTCAATGGCACGTTTCTCCGCTTGTCGATCCACTTTTTGCACGCGCTTGGGATGCGACATGGGGCTGACGTGCCAGATATCCGCAAGAATTCCGCGAGCGGCGGGTTGCAGCACGTGCGTGAGTTCGCGATAAGAATCCCAGGCACGGGCTACTGCTCTCTCGTAAATCGCGCGCTCGTGTGGTCCGAAATTTGCGCTCTCAGCAGGCACATACGCTTGCGGACGATCCAGTCGAACGTACCGTTGGCTCTGCTGCTCTGAGTTGTAAAAGGGATGCGCGTGGAGAAATGACCACACAAACTGCCGGCTAATGTTTTCCAAGCCGAACTCGAAATGAGCATGCTGGAATACGGTGTGGTGGCCGCCGTAGTAAGTGGCCGAGCCGATATTTACACGCTGCTTGTCGGTGATTTCTTCTGGTCCGATCAAGCGCGGCGAGTAGCAGGTCCGGGCAGCCGCAATGGCGGAATCAAATGGGTGCGCAAAGTAGTTGCGTAAGGTTACCTGGGGCGCTGCGGTTTCCACCTGCGATCCAATCGGCGGTTCAGACGATGGAAAAAATTGCGTGGCCATTTTCTACGAGCATTGTACACCGCACAGGAGTTAATTTCAGTGTGGCGAAAAAAAGCCCTCGGAACTTTGGTCCGAGGGCTTTTGATTTTCGAGATTCGAGCTAAGAAAAAGTAGCGCTACTTTTTTATGGCAGCCGCTTTGTCCGCATACTTTTTCTGGAACCGCTCCACGCGACCGGCGGTGTCGATCAATTTTTGCTTGCCGGTAAAGAATGGATGGCAGTTGGAACAAATTTCAACGCGGATCATGTTGCCCTTGATGGTCGAGCGCGTGTCGAACGTATTGCCGCAGGCGCAATGCACCTTTACGGCATGATAATCGGGATGGATTCCTTCTTTCATGGGCGCTCCTATTTGCTGACCGGTCTGCGCAACCATTGGGACGGGACACACGGTCGCGTCGCTAGGTCAGCGGGAAACTCTAATTATATTGCATCTATGCTGAATTGCAACGATGGGTTAGATGCTCAGGGAGCCGACGCGGATGCCGCAGAAGCCCTCATAATTGCTTAAGAAACGAAAGAACATCCGGCACGTATGCGACCGCCTTCCAGACCCTGAATGTATGCCTGGCGCAGGATAACGCGTACCGGCGGCAAAATGGGGACGTGAAGAATTGCGCTGAACTGTTTCGGCAGTTCTCCACCCTTTTCCAGAAGTAGCGCGACTCCGCCGTAGCTTAAGTCAATCACGGTGGCCATTCGCTTATCTGTTTCGCTGAGCATGGCGTACGCTTTCGTTCCAGCGAGCGATACGCGTTCCCATTTGCGTTTTTCGTCACGCGATGGCGAAGTGGAAATTGGGGTCGGCTTCGGCGGTTGTCCAGAGCCAGATCCGGCTGATGGCGGCGGGGGCTCAACCGGACGATCCTCCTGGTGCGTTCGATGAGAAGCATCTTGCGGCGACGCCGAATCCGCTGAGGACGGAACTTCGCGCCCACGCCTCGGCAAAGGTTCTTCAGGTCGCGCCTTCGGAGCACCCTGCGGAGAGGCGCCGGTAATTTCCTGGCCTCTCGACGGACGCTCGTCGCGAGGGCTCTCTGGCGATGAAGAAGAGACCGGCGGTGTTAAGCGCGAGGCAATGCGTCCGGCATTCTTCAGTTGATAGAGACGATCGTCGGCCGTTCCCATCAATTCGCTTTTCTGCTCGCCATCCACCGGTAGCACAGCGATACCGAAGTCCAGAGTTACGCCGGGGTCCAATTTCAGCGAATGAATGTCGCCTTCGTATTGAGCGCGAACGCGGCGGCAAAGCGTATTGGCCTGTTCCGTATCCGTCTGAGGCAGAAGCAGCGCGAATTCGTCTCCGCCGATGCGAAAAGCGAAGTCTGACGCGCGCAACGTTTTTCGCAAAGTGGCTGCAGCGAGCTGCAATATCTGATCGCCTTGCAAATGGCCGTGGCGGTCATTCACTTCTTTGAGCTTGTGGACGTCGAGGATTACTACGGCGAGCTGGTGGCCGTAACGTTTCGCACGATTCAATTCTTTGTCGCAGTATTCGTCGAAAAGACGGCGATTGTACAGGCCGGTTAGCGGGTCGGTCGCCGCGTTGATCTGAAGCTTCTTGAATTCTTCGTACTCCATCAGAATGGGGACGCGCAGGAAATTCGTGGAAGCCAGGACATCAACCATCGCTGTCTTCAACGAAATCTTTTTCCCGATGCTTTCGGCTAGCTCGCGACGACGGATTAAAATTCGTTCCCAATATTCATTGGCTTGTGCGTCGGAAAGATCGATGCGCGCAATGGTGCGAAAAAATTGGCGTAAAAATTGACCGCGAGCGGAGTCCTCGAGACCTTCCAAGGTCTCGGCGAGAACCTCGAGATAGGAGTCTTCCGCAGAAGGCTGTGGAGCCAAGGATTCGGGCTGGGGCATCAATGGGTTCCGGAAAAGTTCTAGCTTCCCTAACTAAGGGGCCACTGCGGGGGCAGAGGACTTACAGCAAGGGACAGTCCAATCTCTGAACAGAATGCTGAACCATAGAAGACACGTAAGTTACTGCCAGAAGGAAAATTACACGGTTTCTGCAGGACGTCAATGGCGAATTGAGGGCGTAGGCCGAGTGAGAATGTAAATGGATTCCACTTTGTGGCAACGCCAAGTCATAATCGGCCGGAGAGACTTGTGGAAAAGCGGTGCGATAGGAAAACCTTGCGGAAAAGACTTAGCCAATCGGCTTCAGAAATTCGACTCCAACCAGGTAAACATCGCCTGCCTGCTGCTGCCTTTTCACTCGCGCCTGGATCGGCGGCATGCCTGCGGGAACTAAGCCTGTGGAAGTAATCGAAGGTGCCGGGATTGTGAGGGTAATGATTTCGTTCACCCCTAAGGAACGAGGACAAGTAAGAAAAGCCCCTAAACCGCTGACGTCTAAAGTCTTAGCTAGCTCCAGAAACTGTTCATCATGCGCATCTCGTCCACGGATGAACATCGGCACCTGCAGATGGATTCGCTGGAAGCGCCTACGCTCTTCATAGAGCGGGGCCATACTTACTTTGTGGTGAAGAACGTTTTCCGACACGCCCATTAGTACTCCAGTTTTAGTACTCACACTAGTACGCAATTTGAATGCAACTTCTTGCAGTCGGTAAGCCAAAACTTAAATAACACATTATCAGCGGATTACAAGCGCCTGAAATCCCGGGAGACCGTGACCCCGAGTCAATTGGGCAAATATACTCCAGTAGATTTCCAATTTTATGCAAGTGCATAGCGCAAACTAGGACGTATTTACCATTGACTCCATTCCGAGGCTTTGCGAGCATGAGTCTCCTTGAGCGCGGTCCCTTCGCCAGTCGCGAAAAACTCAAGAGTGGTGTCTTCGCCCCTGCGACAAGTCCCCAAGGGAGGGGAATTTGACGAATAGCCTCATAGCGGACCCACAGGCTACCGGCCAGCAGGTTTTTCACCTGGTGGCTAGTCTGTTAGACGCATTTGACCGTCCATTGGTGGTCGCAGACCGAGCGGGCCGAATTTTGTTTACGAACTTGCATGCCCAGGATCAACTTAGCCCCAACGGAACATCGTCCAAGATAGAGCTGAACCTCTTCAGAGATATTCTGCGTGCTGATCGTAAGGGCATCGTGGATCAGTTGGAAAGCGGCGAACAAGAAGTGAATCTTCAAGTGGATTCGCCGGCGGGGAAGAGCCGCGCGAGAGTTCGCTGGCTCCCGGAACCGGATTGGCTGGTTGTTTACGTAGAACCAACCGCGCCGCAATCGCTAGCCAACGAAGCAGAGATGCGGCAGACGGTGCAAGAGTTGATGCAAGAGCGCGAGATTACCTACCGGAATCTTCTCGCGGCGTACTTGCGGCTTCAAGAAGTGAATCGGCAGAAAACGGTTTTTCTAGCTTCGGCCGCACATGAGTTGAAAACTCCTTTGGCGGTTATGAAAGGCTATTACGATCTTTTGCTGTCGGGTTCGCTGGGAAAACTTACAGATCGCCAGCGCGACATGCTGCAGGAATCGAAAGAAAGCTGCGACCGTTTGGTGCGACTGGTTTCCATGTTCCTGAATTATTCGGCGCTCGAAAGCGGAAAATTGGTATTGCAGTTACGCGACAACGATTTGCGGGATTGCATTAATGACCTTACCTGCCGCTGGCAAGACGCGTTTCAGCGCGCGAAAGTGCATCTGGACATAAAAATTCATCCGGACTTGCCGTCGTTTAAATTCGATTACCAAAAAGTGCAGCAATGCGTTGCCAATCTGCTGGATAACGCGCTAAAGCACACGCCGCCGGAAGGGGCTGTTACTTTAGTTGCCGAGCCCCATTTCTGGGAGCGGCGAGTCTCAGAGGCGTCACCTTCCACCGATCGCCGGCGTGACAGCGGCATGCGCGCTAACAGCGTCCTAATTTCGGTTGCAGATACGGGCGGAGGAATTGCCGCGGAATTTCATCAGGAGATTTTTGAGGAATTCGTGCGTGTTGATCCATCCTCTTCTGGCATGGGCTTAGGCCTGGCGATTACTAAGCGTTTGATTCAAGCTCACCGTGGAAAAGTATGGGTTGATAGCGTGCTAGGAAGCGGAAGCTCATTTTCATTTTTGCTTCCCATTAACACCGAGTAACTCGAAACATTGATTTATTGGAACGGACCAGTTCGTTCCCAGGGACATACGATGGCCGAAAAAGAAAAAATTCTGGTAGTGGACGACGAACCGAGTATCCGAAAGTACCTTCAGACGCTTTTGGAAGTGGATGGTTACGACGTCGAAACCGTTCCGGGCGGCAAAGAAGCGCTGGAGAAAGTCGGCGCCGGTTTACGTCCGCATTTCATTATCCTCGACGTATTGATGCCCGAAATTGACGGGCTCGAGACTTTGCGTCAGTTGATGCAAATTGACCGCACTCTCAATGTAATCATGCTTTCCTGCTCGAACGAGGTAACCACGGTAGTCGAAGCGATCCGGTTAGGCGCTCTCGATTACTTGACCAAGCCATTCGAGAAACCGGAACTCGACGCGGCATTCTTGAAGTGCCGCCAGAAACAACAGTTGCGTTCCGAAAACAAAGCGCTGCGCGAATATTGCGAAGCACTCACCGAGGATCTTTCCTTCCTCGCTGCCAGCCCGCAAATGCTGAAGATTCGCCAGCAGATTTTGCAGATTGCTCCGGTCGATGTGCCGGTCTTCATCAGCGGAGAGAGCGGAGTGGGTAAGGAAGTGGTGGCGCGGATGATTCATCTTCGCTCCACGCGGCGCGTGCAGGCGTTTGTAAAGGTGAATTGCGCGGCGCTTCCCGGAGAATTGCTTGAATCAGAGCTCTTCGGTTACGAACAAGGCGCTTTCACCGGCGCGGTGCGCTCTAAGCCGGGAAAATTCGAACTGGCCAACAAAGGGACAATCTTTCTCGACGAAATCGCGGAGATGAGTCCGCATCTTCAAGCCAAGCTTCTGCACGTTCTGCAGGACGGTCAATATTCGCGGCTCGGTGCTCGTGCTGTCGTAAACGTGGATGTGCGAGTGCTCGCGGCTACCAACATGGATGTGAAAGAAGCCATGCGCTCGGGCCGCTTCCGTGAGGACCTCTATTACCGTTTGAACGTTCTCTCGATTCATATTCCGCCGCTACGCGAACGCACCACGGAAATACCGCTGCTATTCCGCCATTTCCTGGTGAAATACAGCGAAAAATATCAGAAGGCCGCTCCCGATCCTTCCAAGCATTTGATCGAAGCAGCCCTGCGGTACCCATGGCCGGGCAACTTGCGGGAACTGGAAAATTTCGTCAAACGTTACGTCATTCTGGAGGATGACGAAGGCAGCTTCCGAGAATTGCTGGAAATGACAGGCCAACAGCAGCGATTGATCCCGCGCGATGCCGCTCCGGCGCCAAAGGAACAGGGCCTGAAAGCGCTCGTGCGCGGTTTGAAAGACGAAGCTGAAATGGAAGCGATCGCCGACGCGCTTGAAAAAACGAATTGGTGCCGCAAAGATGCCGCAAAAATGTTGGGTATTAGCTACAAAGCGCTACTTTACAAAATGCGCCAATTCAATTTGGATTCCGGGCGCGGTGCGCGCTCTGCGGCGGCGAAGGCTGCTCGAGAGGCTGCTGCGAAAGAGGCCGAGGCAAAAGAAAGCGCACCGGCGATTCGCGGGTCGTAGTCACAGAAACATTTCTTGTGTGGGATTCGGAATAGTCGTTCGAGGTCGTTGCGCGTCGATCCCTTGAACGACCTCTCCAGGAGCTCACGGCCGTAGTACTGCTGAGGCCTAATACTCCGTAGTCCTATTACGGGCAAATACTTGCACAGGCAAAGTGTTGCATATGTAGGGCACATTCAAAGAAATAGCTCTTCCACCCTGCTGCTAATTTGGTCTAGTATTCCGCTCCGACACAACGTTTTCCTAAATTCCGAATATGGAAAACCGACCGAGATCTCACCCCCAGCTGGGATCTTGGAAACGGTAGTTGCTGTTTTCAAAGGGTTTGCTTCGAGCGCCATTTTTTGGCTAAGTTATGCTTGATGAAATCCTTAGGTCCCTGATAGAGCACGTTCAAAGCTAAACACTTAGTGCACTTTGGAATAGGGATTGCTACTCTCACGACGGGGGTTGATGTGAACTTCAAAATTCTCTTAGCGGAGCACCAGGGATGACGGAACGCCGCATGGCACGACGGTACGATCTTTCCCTGCCGGTTAGTGTTCGCCTTCCCATCAATCGGGAGCCTGGGGCGCATGACGGTCAGACCCGGGACATCTCAACTCGTGGCGTTTACTTCATTATGGAAAAGGATCTCGCTCCCGGCACTGAAGTGGATTTCACGCTTACTTTGCCGGCGGAAATCACCCGCGGAACGGAAGTCTTCGTTCGGGCTCATGGACGCGTAGTTCGTGTCGACAAGCAAAAAGATGATCAGCGCGAATCTATCGGAGTAGCCGCGGTGATCGAGCGATACGATATTATTCGCGGCGAAGCATCTCCCAACTAACACCCCAGTTTTCTGAAGTTTGGTGGAAGCGGTCTGCGCTAAAATGCGGCCGTTTCCACCCCATTTTTTTCGCCCGGGCCTAGCCCGCTTATTTCTTATCCCTTAGCATTTTCACTTATCCGGAATCGAGGATGAATCACACTTGTTTTTGGCCCACATCTTGCAATTAGGTGGGAGTCGGAGTTAGGCTCGACAAGGCTGCATCGCGTGGCTGGCGTGCGAAATCGGCGAACGGAGAACCTATGAAAGTAGCGGACCTGATTGCTTCGCGTCGCGAAGTTTATTTTGTTTCGGAGGAAGCCACGGTTTACGATGCTGCTCGTTACCTGCGCGAGCGGCAGGTCCGCGCCGTGGGAGTTTGCGACAAACAGGGCGTTCTTCTCGGCGTGATCTCGCAAAGCGATGTATCAGACAAAGTCGCTGCTGAAAATAAATGCCCAGCCTGGATGCGTGTCTCCGAGATTATGACGCGCCAGCTAGTGAGCGCGACGCCCGATACTTCGCTGGAAGATTGCCTGCGATTAATGGAACAGCACGGCATCTATCATTTGGTCGTGCTCGATAATCAAAAAGGTTATCGCGGAATGATTTCGGTAACTGACCTGCTTCAATTATTTGCTTCCGACCAAAAAGCCCGAGCGGACATGCTGGAAGCTTTGATTTTCCCACAGCGCTAGCCGATTGGTGGGTCAATAGCCGACTATCGTTAATCCTCGACATTAACTGTTACAGGCTCGTACTATTTCTCTTTGCGGCGGAGTTGCGAAGTCTTCTGCTCCGGGCGCTCTAACTGTGGAAAAGATACGGCTGAGCTTCTTGGAACGAATTGGGAAATGGCCTTCCCGAAAGTGCCCAGGATTTTCTAATTTTCAATCGGGTTGAGTACTATGACGCGACTGCCCGCCCTGCTCTTGTTCTCTTCAATTTCGCCAGCAAGATATAGAAAATAGGTTGATTGAGTTCTCATCATAGGGCTATCATATTTTCGGCCAGAACCCTCTCTTTAGCGTCGTTTGGCGTTTTATGTGCAATGCAGTTGTAGGGCAGATACCCATCTAGTTCAATCCAGTTAGCTAGGCGTTCATGGCATCCACCGCGGAAGCGAAAGCCTTACTCCAAAATCACCCTGTTGAACTACCACCGGAACACGTGTATTTCGGGCCGTCGGAGACTATGCAGGCGGTGAGGCAAAAAGTTTATCGCGCCGCGGGTCTGAATGTTCCGATTCTGGTCTTGGGTGAAAGCGGCACGGGTAAAGAGGTGCTGGCACGGTTTATCCACGAGCGCTCCCCATGGCACGAAGGGCCTTTCGTCAAAGTGAATTGTCCCGCGATTCCGGGAACATTGCTTGAAAGCGAGCTATTTGGATTTCAGAAGGGTGCCTTTACCGGCGCGAACGCGGCGAAACCTGGCCGGATGGAAATGGCGCAGGGTGGCACGCTTTTCCTGGACGAAATCGCTGAACTCGATGCCAGCCTTCAGGCCAAGTTGTTGCACGTCCTGCAAGACGGCCACTTCACGCGAATCGGCGATCATGAAGAACGGCGCATGGATGCGCGGGTCATTTGTGCTACAAACCGCGTGCTGGCGAAAGAAATCGAAAGCGGCGGATTTCGCGCCGATCTTTTTTATCGCATCAACGTGATCACGCTGACGCTTCCGGCTCTTCGCGATCGCCGCGAAGACATTCCCTATTTAGTTGAATATCTACGTGAGCAATTCAATCGGCGATTCAAACGCGAAGCCGGCCCAGTCTCCAAAGACGTTCTTCAAATCCTGCATCAGCGCGACTGGCCCGGCAATATTCGCGAGCTGGAAAATTGCATGGCGCGCTACGTTATTCTTGGATCGGAAGAGGCGTTCCATTCCGATCGCCATCAGCAGGAAAAAAAGCCTTTAAGCTTTGCCTTCGAATTAAACGAAGACGGCAACATTCCTTTGAAGCGTATCGCGCAGCAGGTAACACGGCGCATGGAACACGATGTCATTCTCAAAGTTCTGCAAGCGAACCATTGGAATCGGCGCAAGGCCGCTGAGGTTTTAAAAATCAGTTACCGCGCTTTACTTTATAAAGTTCGCCAAGCGGGCCTTCCTGCTAAACGGCCATTGCGCAAGCCTGATGCATCACCTGCCGATCTCGCAGGAATCGACGAATCCTCGTTGCTCGATTAATTCCGATTAATCTAAATCGGATTAGAAACGCTGCTACTGCCGGTTCTACAAACTCGTTTCTTAGTGTGGTCTAAGTTGTCTTGAGTCGTATTGATTACCCCGTATCTGGTATGAAATCACCCGTTCTGTCCGTCTTGCCCCTGCCGTTCAATTCCGTTAGCCTACCCTACGATGGCAAAAGGTTCCCCCAAGATGAGTTTGAAGGTCTGCCTTCTCTCGCCCCATCCAATGGTGCTTGAGGAGTTTCGCCGTGTGCTGGCGCCCTCAGGCTGCCAGATCGTGTCGCGTCAGCTTGATTCCATGCTTGCTCCCGATCTTCGCAATCTCGAAGTTCCTCGTGCGGCCGTATATGTGGTGGACGCTCATGCGGCTCGTCAAGCCACCGGCGCGCTGCTGGCGAATATTCTCGATCACAACACTACGGCTCGGCTGCTTGTGGTGGGGGATAACCTGAAGGAAGCCGAAAGTCACACTCTGCTTCGCCAGGGCGTAAAAGGAATTTTGAATTACGAAGAAGCGCGAGAACAGCTCCCGCGGGCGTTGCCGCTGGTGGCTTCGGGCGGCTTCTGGGTACCGCGAACGGTTCTTTCGCGCTTCGTTGATTCGATTTTGAATTCCACACAGGGACGCCGTCTGCGCGGAAATTCACCCACAGAACTAAGCCGCCGCGAACAGGAAGTTCTCAGCGCGCTCTTGGAAAACCTGGCTAACAAGGAAGTAGGCGATCGTTTGCATATCTCAGAACGCACCGTGAAATTCCACGTTTCCAATCTGCTGGCAAAATTTGGAGTGCGCCGCCGCGCCGATTTGATTCTGCTGTGCTATCAGCGCCGAGGCGTCGAACCTTAAACCTTCGCATTACCTTGCCGTTGGTCGTTCCAGCGTAAATTCAATTCCAACCTAAAGGCTGCTATAATTTCGTTTGGCATTTTGCTGCAAGAACGCTCTTACGCATGGCTGCATTTTCAATCGAAAACTTTGGTTGTCGCGCCACTGAGGCGGATGCCGCGGCGCTTCGTCACGGTTTGCTGGCCAAAGGATTTCACCTCACCGACGATCAATCTTCTGCTGACCTCGTGGTGCTCAACACGTGTACGGTGACGGTCGCTGCGGATTCCCAGGCACGTGAGGCGGTGCGCAAGATCCATCGCGCCAATCCTGCCGCACATATCATTGTCACCGGTTGTTACGCACAACGCGCTCCAGAGGAAATCGCAGGGCTGGAAGGTGTCACGTGGGTGATCGGGAATTCGCATCAGACGGAAATTCCCAAGATCGCCGTAGGTTTGATCGACCAACCTGGTGAGGGAATTTCCCCAGCAGCACTTCTCACACAGAAAGATTTCGTGCCGACCTCACTGCTCGACGACGGCCAAATGTCGCTTGCGCGGGGTCCCGCGAAAATATTAACTGGAGATATCTTCGCGCAGACTTCCGTGCAAGTGGCGCCGGCCGGAATTGGCGAAGGCGATCGCACGCGGCCGGTTCTGAAAATTCAGGATGGCTGCAACAACCGCTGCTCCTATTGCGTGATTCCGTTTGTTCGAGGACGCAACCGCAGCTTGTCGGCTGATGTAGTGGTTGCTGAAGTGCAAAAGCTGGTCGCGGCCGGCTCGCGAGAAATCGTTTTGAGCGGAATTAATCTTGGCGCGTACGGACGCGACCTTATGCCGCGTACGAGTCTGTTCGATGTGATCCATCGCATCCTAGAAGAAACTGATTTGGAACAACTTCGCCTGAGTTCCATCGAGCCGCAGGACGTCATCGAAGAACTGATTTCGCTTATTACAGGGTCGCCTCGTCTGGCGCCTCATTTTCACGTGCCACTGCAATCGGGTTGCGATCGTATTCTTCGAGCCATGCGCCGCTGGTATCGAGCTGGGCACTATGCCGAGCGGGTGAAACGGATTCGGCAAATTTCGCGAGATGCTGCAATAGGCGCAGATGTGATCGTTGGCTTTCCTGGAGAGACGGACGAAGATTTTCAAGAGACTGTTGAGATGATAGAACAACTGCCGTTTACATATCTTCACGTGTTCTCCTTTTCCGCGCGGCCCGGCACAGAAGGGGCAAAGCTCGGAGAAACCGTTCCAGCAACGGTTATCCGCGAACGCGCTCGTGCCTTGCGCGCACTCGCAGGTAAAAAATCGTCTGAATTTCGAGCGACGCAGGTGGGCCGCGTTTTTCGTGCGCTGACCTTAGTTGGCGGCGAAGACAGTTGGACGCCGGCGTTGACCGCAAATTATCTGAAGGTTCGAATTCCCGGCCAGGTGCCCGCCAACGAATGGCGTGAAGCGTCCGTCCTTTTAGACGAGACCTCGACGGAAGATTACGCGGCGGCTAGTTTTCAAAAATAACTTCAGCAAGCGCGAGATTTCCGCTGTGTGTAATCGTGACGGAAATGTTTTTTACGCCCAGCCCGTCCGCAATGCGTTTTGCAGCACCTTTTAGGGCGAGGGACGGCTTTCCGCTGGGTTCTCGTATTATCTCGATATCACGCCACCGCACTCCGCGCCGCCAGCCTGTTCCCAACGCTTTCATCGCGGCTTCTTTCGCTGCGAAACGCCCGGCATAGCGTTCAAACTTATTACGATGGCTTTCGCAGTAGGCCACTTCGGCTGGGGTGTACAAGCGTTCGAGGATAGACGCGCGGTGGCGCGTAATTGCCGCTTCGATCCTGTCGATTTCCGCGATGTCCAATCCGAGCCCGACGATCAATCTTCTCTCCTTCAAAACGCCACGCGCTTAAAGTTGAACCTTTGTGGCGATCCAAGCGTGTCTGAAACCGCGATTATCTTATAATTGATTTGCTCCGAGTGCTTCGCAACCGGGGCGATCACATATATGACTCCTGTTGCGGCCAAGAACAAGCCTTCGACGCGGAATGTGCGAAAGAAAACTGCTCCGTTGATTTTGCGTCGGGCGCGCGGTTTGCAAATCCTGGAAGCGCCGCAGCTCGCGCGGCTGAGTTGGCTCGTTCACGGATTCAGCACGCGGCTGGCGGGCGTTAGCGAACTAGAAGCGAATCATGACAGCGGCAAAATCACCGAAAATGTTTTGAATCTGGGTTTCACCGATTGGGACACTCGCGAGCGCGTTCTCAATAACCGGCAAAACTTCTTCGCAACTTTGAAGGCCAGCGGCATGCGCGTATTTGCTCTGCGCCAAATTCATTCAGATCTCGTTCACGTTGTGAGTGCCGCGAACTCCCAGTTGTCCGCGGAGGCGCCTAAAGGCGATGCTCTTATCACAAACCAGTCCGGCCTCTTGCTGGTTGTGCAAACGGCTGATTGCGTCCCTATCCTGCTCGCAGACAAAAAGCGCCGTGCGATTGCAGCGATTCATTCCGGATGGCGCGGCACACGCCAACGCATCGCTGAAAAGGCCCTGGGACGCATGCAGATGGAATTTGGAACGCATCCGCAAGATGTGTTCGCCGCATTAGGACCTGGGATCGGACAGTGTTGCTTTGAGGTGGGCCCGGAAGTCGCAGCGGAATTTGCGGCAAAGTTTCCAGAGGCACGCGAATGGTTTAAAGGCCCTTTTGATGCGCTCGCTCGCGGCGATCACGACCCGAATTGGCTTCCCTGGCTCACTATGCGCCCGCCAGGTCACCAACTTCCTGAACCGCGAGCCCACCTTGATCTGATTGCGGCGAACCGCGCGATTCTGGGCGCTGCTGGAGTATTGCCACGCAATATTTCTTCTTCAGTGTTCTGCACTGCTTGCCGCACGGACCTTTTCTTCAGTTATCGGCGCGAGCGTGTTACCGGACGAATGATCGCGGCGATTGGGATTCGATAATGGTCGCGACACCTTGGAAGGTTTCGAAACAGATCAAGCTTAAAGAGGTGCCTGCGAAATTTGCGACAGGATTGTCTTGGCTAGCACATGGTTAGATTCAAGTAGCGCGAGTTGGCCGCAAGCAGCCATTACATCCTGGCCGCGCGAATAGCGCACGAAAGCGCGCAATCCTTTGTCCGTAAGAATTCTTCGAAACTCTTCGACCCGCGCTGCATCCGGCTTTTCAAACGGCAACTCGCCCGGATTCCATGGGATCAGATTTACTTTAGCGCACAGATTTGCCAGCAGCCTGGCGACACGCCGGGCGTCTTCCGGAGAGTCGTTCAACCCGCCGAGCAAGACGTATTCAAACGTAAGGTGTTCCCAGGGCCGCAGCGGATATCGTTCGCACGCTTCGATCAGCTTTTCGATGGGATACTTTCGATTGATGGGCATGATTTTGTCGCGCTGCTCGTTCGATGAGGCGTTCAGTGAAATCGCAAGCTTCGGCCGAATTTTTTCCAAACCCAGCTTCTCGATGCCGGGAATGATCCCGCTGGTGGAAAGTGTTGTGTGTTTCGGAGAGATGGCCAGGCCGTTTGGGTCAAGCAATATGCGAAGAGCGCCAATTACGGCATCGTAATTCAGTAGCGGCTCACCCTGTCCCATTAATACGACGTTCGTTTGCGGCTTCAGCGCTGTACGATTTTCTTCCAATGCCAGCAAAACCTGTCCGATAATTTCGCCGGCACTAAGGTTGCGTATAAGCCCGAGAGTAGCGGTCAAACAAAAATGACAGTCAACGGCGCATCCCGCTTGGGTGGAAATGCAGATCGTTTGCCGGCTTTCCTCCAGCATGAATACGGTTTCGACTGTCGCGGTCTTAACACTTGTATTTGCGCCCTCATCCGACGCGCCCAATAATAATACGTAGCGTACGGTTCCATCATCTGACCGATAGGTCCGCAAAATTCTGGGCAGCTCAATAACTGCTTCGTGCGCGAGGCGTTCACGCAGGGCAGCCGGAAGATTGGTCATCGCGCCGAACTCGAATCGGCGTTCGGCATAAAGTGCGTGATAGAGTTGCGCACCGCGATAGGCTGCCTCGCCCAATCCCTGCAGAAATTCGCGAAGCTCGTTCAGCGACTTTCCTAGAAGATGCACACCGTTTTTTGGGAATTCTGAAGCCATTCTGGGTTAATGATAGCACGCTCTTCAGTGCGCTTTTTTGCTGCCGTTCGACGAAGGGCGTTGCTATAATGTCGAAACAACGCAGTCTTTTGTGTCTTATTTCCTCATGCGGGGAGGCGTGCCGGATGGAAACCCTGTCAATCGATCAATGGGTAACGCAACTTTGCGCGATTCCCGAGCCTGAATTTTCCATTTCGCGCGTATTCGATTTCACCGCACAGAAAGCTATTCAGCCGGAGACTCTTTCTCCCTATCTTTTTTACGCAAGGAGCCACTACACGCGAAACTTGATCTACAAATGCAATCTCTTTGAAGTGATGGCGATCTGCTGGGATATCGGGCAGGTCAGCCGCATTCACAATCATCGCGACCAGAATTGCTGGATGGTTACGCCCATCGGACGTCTGCGCGTTCAAAATTTTCGCGTGGATGAGCGCGACAAAGCTCATTCCACTTGCCACCTGATCCCGTCAGATGCTTACGACATGGATGCCGAACATCCCGCCGTGGTACAACCGGAAGAGCCGGTTCATCAAGTGTTGAATCTTCCGGAGTTTGGACAGCGCTCGACCAGCGTTCATATTTATTCCTATCCGTATTCTTCCTGCGAGGTTTATTCCATTGATAAAGGGGTGTATGCAGACGTTCCGCTTCATTATTCCAGCGAATACGGCAAACTTTCTCCCGATGAAAAATTGATGTAGCAGAAAGTTCTGTTCTTTTTTCGTAGCGAAGGGTGGAAACGTGGGGGTTCCCGCCATTACATTTTCATCCGCGCCATGTCAGAATATGTAAAACATGCCCAACACTGTGCAAGTCGATACGCCGCATAAAGTACAGAAGGAAGTTTTCTCCAACGGTCTCGTTGTAATCACCGAGCCAATGGAGCACGTCCATTCCGTTTCCGTTGGAATCTGGCTGCGCGCAGGTTCGCGGCGCGAGCCCACTGCGCTAAATGGTATTTCTCACTTCATCGAACACATGGTTTTCAAGGGCACCACGCGGCGGTCCGCGGAAGATATCGCGCGAGAAGTGGATAGTGTGGGCGGCATGCTGGACGCCTTTACCTCCAAAGAAATGGTTTGCTTCAACACGCGTGTTCTCGACGAACACTTGGCAAAAGTGTTCGACGTGATTGCGGACATGGTTCTGGAGCCCAAATTTGCCGAAGACGAAATCGAACGCGAAAAATCAGTGATCCTGGAAGAAATTCGCATGACTCAGGACAATCCCGAAGACCTGGTGCATGAGCTATTCACCCAGAATTTTTGGTATCCCCACCCGCTTGGCAAACCCATTCTCGGCACGCCCGAAACGGTGGGAGCTTTTTCGCGCGATACCCTGCGCACCTGGTTTCACGAGCGATATTCCCCGAACAACATGGTCATCACTGCCGCGGGCCATTTAACCCACGCGCAACTTCTTGATCTTGTGGGCGAACGCTTTGCCAACCGCCCTGCTGGGAATCCCTTGACTCCTGAATCTACGCCGGTCGCCGCCCCACACATTACCGTGCGCACCAAACATGAGCTGGAACAGGTACATCTTTGCCTGGGCGTGTCGGCGCTGCCCATGACCGACCAGCGCCGCTTTGCTGTCTCCGTGCTGAGTAACGTTCTTGGCGGCGGCATGTCCTCCCGGCTATTTCAGAATATTCGCGAGCGCCAGGGCTTGGCTTACGCGATTTTCAGCGAAATGAATTCTTATCGCGATGCGGGAGTGCTTTCGGTTTATGCCGGAACGTCCTTAGAAACTGTTTCACAGCTCATTCGCTCAGTGCTGGAGGAGTTTCGCCGAATGAAAGACGAGCCGCTCCCGGAAGAGGAGCTGCGGCGCGCGAAAGATCATCTGAAAGGCGCCACGCTTCTGGCCTTGGAAGGCACTGGCCAGCGAATGAACAGTCTCGCTCGCTATCACATTTATTTTGACCGTCACTACACCGCGCAAGAACTGATCGCCATGCTGGAGGAAGTTACTGCAGCGGATGTGCAGCGGCTCGCTCAGGACTTTTTTCAGTCCGAGCGCATCGCCGCGTCCGTGGTCGGCAATCTGAACGGTTTTCAACTAACCCGCGACCAGCTTGTCCTTTAACTCATGCTCTGAATCCCGCCAGTTGACGTAGGCTCCACAGTTTGCCATCATCTTCGCGGTTCTTGCGCGCGTCTCGCTGCTGCAGAACCTGACTGAGGGAAGCGATCTCGTTCCGCGTATCCATTCTGGCGTCAGGAAGCACGGGCAACTGCACGTTGCTCGAGACAGGCCATACCACTCTCCTCGTTGATGCCGGCTTAGGCCGTAAGGAAATGCTCCGGCGCTTTGAAGCGCTGGGCCGCCCGCGTCCCGAGCATGTAGACGCCGTCCTGATCACCCACGAGCACAGCGATCATTCCAGCGCCATGGCGCAGATGGCGCGCGAGTGGAAATGCCCCGCCTACTTGACCGAGCTAACCCACCGCGAAATTCTGAAATTGTGCGAGGACGGTCCGGTAAGAAAAATCGAACGCATTGAATACGTTCGCTGCGGCGCGCCATTCGAAATCGGCGACATCGAAATAACTCCGTTCACGATTCCGCACGACGCTGCTGATCCGGTGGGCTATTGCTTCCGCTCGAATGGAACTAAAGTTGTGATTGTTACCGACCTGGGCTACATGCCCGAGCTGGTGAAACATTATCTGCGCGAAGCCGATTTGCTTATTCTCGAGTCAAATCACGATCTCGAGATGCTAAAGGTTGGGCCGTACCCTTGGTACATCAAGCAACGCGTGATGAGCCGCACCGGGCATCTTTCAAATGCGGTAGTAAGCGAATTTCTGGCGGATACGGAAGTATTCGACGGGCACGCTCGCCACGTCATCCTCGCGCACCTCTCTGAGCAAAACAATAATCCCGACGTTGCGCGCATTTCCGCCGAAGAAGCGCTCGGGCGCCGCGCCGCGGAATTCGCTTTCCATGGCACATTGCATGTTGCATCGCAACGAGTTCCCCTTGGCCCCTTTGAGCTGTAATCCTTAGCGCGATTCTTCGCGTCGCGAAAGACTCTGGAAAAAAAGATCATGCACGGTACGCGTGCGGCCTGATTCCAAATCAGCATTGCGAACGATGTCCAGTCGCGCGTCGAAAAGATTATCCGCTGTGAAGGCTACGCCTGGCGCCACTTCAATTTGAACCAAATCCGCGCCGCTATAGCCTTCACCCGCTATTTCCCGCAATCCGCGGCATTGATGGCATATGCCGGATTTATTGATCAGCGCGCATAAACCATCGTAGTCCTCGGTCATTTTTGCCCGAGCCGCCGCTAGCCGATGACGAAACATAGGCTCAGAGACACTTAGAATTTTGGCCGCTTCCTCACTGGTGAAACCGAGCACTTCCTTGAGCATCACAGCCGCTTGTTCCTCGGGGGGAAGAGTCCGAGAAATGCAGGAAAAACAGAAGGCAATGTGCTCGCGAATTTCAAACCGAAATTCTGGCTGATGCATCATTCCGACCAGTTGCTCGATTCTTTCAGGATCAGCCGTGGCCTCTTCTTCACCGAGACACTGCGCTTCAACCCGCCAACGCTTCCGTTTGCGCAAATGATCGAGACAAACGTGGGTTGCGATGCCAAAGACCCAACTTTTGAATCTCGCCTCACCGCGATATTCGCGGATATTTTCGAGAACGCGCACCAACACGTCTTGAAGCAAATCTTCGGCATCCTGCCGCAGCGTGACCATTCGGTAGATGTAACCGAAGAGCGGTTTGCGCCAGGGATCGAGCAGCGAATCGAACGCATTCTGGTCGCCGTGGCGTGCTCGCTCCACGAGCGCGACTTCTTCGTCCGCCGGAATTTGCGGTAGAGGATAAACCGGCATTTGTTTCTCCTGAAGACGGCGAAGCCGCGACAGTTTACACCTGCCATCCGTCGCGGCCCATCCGGTTTATGAGTTTAGGAATGCATCAGCAGTTGACAAAGTTGCAAGCGGTTGCCGGAAGGATCGCGAAACGTAGCAAGTTTGACCATACCCGGAACTTCTTCAATCTTGCCTTCGAACGAAACACCGCGGGACTCCAAGCGTCTTCGTTCGTCCTCAATGTCGGGTACTTGCAATACGACCGTTGCGCCGGGTTCCTTGCCCGCGCGCGGATTTACCGCCAGCCCGATCGAGGCTTCTCCTTCGCCTCCGGCAAATTCCGCCCACTGCTCCGTCTCAAACGTCTTTTTCAATCCCAGCGACTCGCCGTAAAACTTCTTAGCTTGCTCGAAATCCTTCACACTGAACCATGAAATTGTAACTTTCATTGTATTCTCCTCGGTTTTGAATTTGTGCTGCTGTGATCTATGTCGTTCGGCGAAGTAGTTTCCGCCAACTTAATGAAACCACTGCGTTTACGGTTGCCTGTGCCGTAGCGTTAGAGCAGAAGAGGCAATACCTTGCTTGCTGGAAACAATTACTTGAATCTTGCCATTCGACATGCCACTTTGATCTGCACGGTGGGACGTGATGCGAAACAGAGAAATCACAAAATCTAAATGTTACGAAGCTAGTAAATGGTTTGCCAACCTCGACCGAGCTAAACACCCATCCTTTCATGGAAGACGGGCGAAAACAGCCCGCAGCGCCGTAGATTCGGTATGATACCAAGAGTGGATCTACCCGCCACGGGAAGGGTTAGGGAGGCAAACTTGATTGGACGGTATACGCGCGCCGAGATGGGCCGCGTTTGGAGCGAAGACAATCGCTTTCAGAAGTGGCTGGAAGTTGAGCTTGCCGCCACTGAAACGCTAGCGGAAGCGGGCATCGTTCCCCGTGAAGCTGCGGCAAAATTGGGCGAACGCGCGCGCATAGATGTAGCACGCATCAACGAGATTGAAGCAAAAGTTAAGCATGACGTGATTGCGTTCACCATTGCGGTGCAGGAGTCGGTAGCGGATCCAGAAGCGGCGCGCTGGCTGCACTACGGGCTCACGTCGAACGATGTGGTGGACACCGCGCAAGCGCTCCTCGTTCGTGAAGCTTCACAGTTAATCGAAAAAGACCTGGATGCGTTTGGCGAAGTGCTCGAGCGGCGCGCGTGGGAGTTTAAAGATACACCGGAAATAGGGCGCACGCATGGCATTCATGCTGAGCCCATCACGTTTGGCTTAAAAGTGGCGAACTGGTACGCGGAAAATCGTCGCGACCATACGCGCTTCAAGGCGGCGGCAGAGCAGATGGCGGTGGGGAAAATCTCCGGCGCGGTAGGCACGTGCACGCATCTTGGCCCGGAGATTGAACAAAAAATCTGCCAGAAACTTGGTTTGGCCACCGCACCCATCACTTCCCAGGTCATCGAGCGCGACCGCCATGCGCAGTATCTTTCCACCCTCGCGATCGTGGCGGCATCGCTCGAACGCGTGGCACAGGAAATTCGCCACCTGCAACGCACGGAAGTTCGCGAAGTAGAGGAACCCTTCGGCGGCGAACAGCGTGGCAGCTCGGCCATGCCACACAAACGCAATCCTGTTTCGAGCGAGCAGATATGCGGGTTAGCGCGTATCGTGCGGTCGAATTCCGTGGCTGCCATGGAAAACATCGCGCTGTGGCACGAGCGTGATATTTCGCACAGCTCCGTGGAGCGCGTAATTCTTCCTGATTCGACGATTCTGGTGGACTACATGCTGCATCGCACCACCGAAATTGTTCGCAACATGAAAGTTTTCCCGCAACGGATGCAACGTAACCTTGACTCCACCAGGGGACTGATTTTCTCGGGCCAGCTTTTACAGGATTTGGTGGAACAGGGCGCGCCGCGCGAAGATGCTTACAAGTGGGTGCAAAGTCACGCCATGTCCGCGTGGGAATCGGATACAAGTTTCCGGGATCGAATCGCGGCAGACGCGAATATCCGAAAATTTCTGGATGAAAAGGCTTTGGCTCACACATTCGATTTAAAGCGGCAGTTGCGGGCGGTCGATGCGATCTTCCGTCGCGTGTTTGGCGCAAAATCTTCCGTCGCCAGCTAATAAATCTTCCGAGACAGTCGAGTGGGTTAATTATTTCGGGGAATTCTCTTCCACCGGTGTGGATGCGCCTAGCTTTGCTTCCGACGTGAATTTCTTGTAATCGCTGTAGCGATCGATCTCGTTCTGTTTCACTTTAAAGAAGACCACACGTGCGGCGGCGTGAACTTCGGAATAAGAAGGCAGCCACACTTCATTGTTCACCATGGTTTGCTCGAGAACTAGATTGGAACCTTTGGATAGTGAGGCCAGAATCCCGCCGCCGATCTTCACATTGTCATTAAACCGAGCTTCCAGACGTGCCACATCGCGAGCTTGTTCGTCCACCCAAAGTACGCCGGAGAGTTTCTGCACGATGCTCTCAACCATTTTTTTCGGCTTGTAATCGGGGTTCGGCCCAAAATCGAAGACAATTACTTCCTGTCCACGGAAAAGTTCGCGACGCGGATTGGTGAAACGCTCGGCGCGGAGAAAGTCGGAAATCTGGGCCTGCTCCTCTTCGTCCTGTTTTGCCTGCTTTTTGGGGTCGTTTTGGAGTTCGGCTTGTTTTTTCTTTTTCTCGTCGAAGTCTTTGCCGAAGCGCGCATCTTCCTTTTTTTTCTCGTCGCCTTCCAGCGGCTTGCCGTCTTTGGCCAGGAGATGGCGGATTTCATATTCGCCAATGTAAAAAATGTCGTACTCTTTCACCGAACGCGAAGTGACCTGGCCGTTGGAATCCGTTTTTTCTTCTTCCTCATTCAAATGGCAGGTGTACTGCTTCAGGATTTCTTCGACCGTTCGTTGATTTTTATCGATGTCGAGCAGAAGTTTGGCTACCTCCGGCAGTGGGCGGCCCTCTCTAGGTGGAAAATCAAAAATAGAATCCTGTACCGGCGCATTCATTTCCACGCGTGTGACCGCAATTTGATAGATGTGGCCGACGCGGTGTAACTCAATGCGATTCGGTTCCAAGATGCCCTTTACCGGCTTATAATCGAAATAATCGATCTCCTCTGAAACTTCAGCGGGCTGCGTTCCGGCTGTTTGGGAATTTGCCTTGTCGCTGGCCAGCGAGAATTTCAACGCGGGAGGTGGAATTATCTCGCGAACGATCAGGTGGGTTTGCGTGTCGAAAAAAACTTCGCGTGTAACCCCTGATGCGATCGAGAATTCGACGTGATATGCCTGGCGCCCGGAAACATTTTCGATTCCCACGAGTCTCGCTCCGATCTTGTCTTTCTTCGCGCTCGCTAAATGCTCGTTCAAATAACGTCCGGTAGCCGTCCATTCAACCGCTTCCGCTCCAGTGAATGTATGCGGCGCTCCGCCAGCCTCTTGGCTCCAAGCGGACATTCCGTTGGAGGCGACAATGGTGTGCTGCGGCTCGATAAGAATCTCGGAATAGAATTTATTAGGCGCTTTGGTAATCAGGGAGTAAGAACCGCTAACCTCAGCAGATCCTTCCCTCAAGTTTCCGGTAATTGTCACGGTTTGAATCTTCGTCAGCGCTTTTGCGCCGCCTTCTGCATGCAAATAATCATCGATGATTTTCTGAGGGGTTTGGGCGTGGCAAGTGGAGATTGCGGTGAAGAGAAGCGTGAGAGTCGTGCTGAGCGACCTCAAAAAATAACTTTTCATGTTTTCGTTAACGCGTCAGGCGAATGAACACTTTACGAAGATACACAACACTCAGAATATGAAAAAGTTCCACAGCTTCGGGCTCTCACGCAATCAAACTCAGGCTATCACAACGCCGGAATGAGTTATTGGATGCGCTGGATGTAGCGAGCTTCTGAAGTGTCCACTTTCACCTTGTCGCCATTACCGACGAAAGGCGGCACGTTGATAACCAGGCCGGTTTCCAGCTTGGCGGGCTTCATCACCGCGCTGGCAGTGGCTTTCTGGATGGTTTGCTCGGTATCGACGACGGTCAGGTCAACCGTGTCCGGCAGGAGAACGCCGATGGGCTTGTCGTCGTAATACTCGATCTTCACCGGCAAATTGGGGATTAGGTAGTCCTTGGTATCGCCCACAATGTCATTTTGCAGGGCAAGCTGCTCATAGTTTTGCGAATTCATGAAGTGGTGGCCGTCGCCATCGCTGTAGAGGTATTCGAATTCGATTTCATCCACTGTGACTTTTTCGACGAATTCTTCCGCGCGGAAGCGATAGTCCATCATCGAGCCGGTGCGCAGATTACGCATCTTGGTCTGCATAGACCCGCGCTTGTTCCCGGGCGTGCGATGGTCCACGCTGTAAATCACGTGGAGATCGCCTTCGTGCATGATGATCATTCCGGGGCGCAATTGAGTGGACTTTAGCATCGGTGCTCCTGGGCTGTTTTTAAGACTTTTCTCCGCCGTCAGCCAAGCTTTTCGCAAACCTGCGGTTGAATGCAAGCAAACGGTGGGTGTTTCAACTGGGCGGCGATCGATCGCGAAGCCCTGCTCGGCGCGAATAGTGTGCGCCGTCGAAACCTCAATTATAGCGGCCATCCTGCAATCGGTCAAACCAGCAATCTGAACTCGCAGACGGGATTTAGGTCCAATTATCTAATACCGGCGCCTGAAATTTTGCACGTCGGTAGAGCACCCGCGGCATCGATGATCGGGCAGTCCCGAGTTCGGCACCAACCTCTGTTGTTATTTCGGAACGTTCCCTCGCGTTTACAGAAATTCCAGGGTGCAGCTAGCTTATGATCTGCTCTGTGGTTGTAGGAGCGGCTATAGGTAGCCGCGGCTGAAACATTCAACGCCATTGATCTATGTTAATGCCGCCGAGGCGTGAATGTTCAAGACTTAGGCGATCCAGAAGTCACAACAAATTTCCTGCAAGCGGTCTCCGACAGGTTGCTTCGCGTTCTGCACGGTCGCAACCTGCCAGCCAGGCCGGCTTTCAGCAAAAATTCCTTGGGAGGAAGAAATGAAAAAATTGTATCCAGGACTTGGGGCCTTGGTCCTTTTGGCGTTTTTCTCACTCGCAGCGCCGGGCTATGCGCAGACCGCTGCCGCGACAACAAAACCCGCCGTCCCGTCGAGGTATGAGGTCAGCAAAGAAGTCACGCTCAGCGCCACCGTAGAAAGCGTGCCTGAAAAATCTTCCAGCGGGTTGACGCAAGATTCCTTCCTGGTCATGCACACAAAATCAGGCATGGTC
>JABDEK010000046.1 GCA_013287135.1 Acidobacteriota bacterium
CAGAATGCTTACGCGGGCTTGGTCGTAAGCAGCTTGAGTACATCGAGCTTGGCAACCGCCATGTTCGACAACGTTTCTGTGAGTTCCACGGCTAGTCCTGCTCCAGTCATAAGCGGAGTCTCCCCTGGAGCCGGGGTTGCGGGAAGCCAAACTGCGATTTCCGGTACAGGATTTGGGAGTACCCAAGGCAGTAGCGTAGTGGTGTTAAACGGCACACCGCTAACCGTCAACTCTTGGAATACGACATCCATCGGCGTCACCATCCCTGCCGGAGCAACGTCTGGCCCAATCGCCGTGGTCGTTGCGCCGAGTATGAATAGCAGTAATCCGTTCAATTTTCTTGTAGCCACTCAGCCGCTGCCATCGTGGATGGATGTGGATGTCGGTACGACTGGGCTCGCTGGGAGCGCGAGCTTCGCAAACGGTGTCTTCACCGTGAAAGGATCGGGGACAGGCGTAACCGGTACAGCGGACACGATGAACTTCTTGCTCCAACAGCTCTCAGGCGACGGAACGATTGTAGCTCGCTTGCTCAGCGTTAGCTCCGGCGCGCAAGCCGGTGTGATAATTCGCGAAACTCTCAATCCGAATGCTGCCGGTGGGTTCGTTTTCGACAACACTTATATGAACTTCACCTACCGGACCACGACCGGTGGAAGCATGAATAGTCAAGGCAACGCGGGCTTTCCGGGTCTTCCATACTGGATCAAGTTAGTCCGTGCCGGGAATACCTTCACGCCCTACAAATCGCCAGATGGCATCAACTGGAATCAGTTCGAGCCCAGCGAATCGATCTCCATGGCACAGAACGCATACATCGGGTTGGCGGTCAGTAGTCAGAGCACTTCGTCGCTAGCTACGGCGACTTTCGACAACGTCGAGGTTACTTCGGCGGCGAATCCCGGTCCGATGATCACGCGTCTTTCTGTTACTACTGGACCTGGCGGTAGCTCTGTGACCATTTTCGGGACCGGGTTTGGGGACGCCCAATCAAACAGTACGGTAACGCTGAACGGAACGCAGGTCACGGTGAATAGTTGGAGCGCCACGGCGATAGGCATCGTGATACCAAGTTCGGCGACATCTGGTCAGTTGGTTGTCTCCGTCGCTCCGGGCATGGATGACAGCAATCCCGTATTTTTTGAAGTGACTACTCAACCGTTGCCGACACCTTGGCTGAATCAAGACGTGGGGCCGACGGGATTGCAGGGAACCGCTACATTTACGAACAACAAATTTACGCTCAATGGCGCCGGCGCGACAATGGCCTCGACAGTGGATTCATTCCATTTTGTCTATCAGAGCTTGGCCGCTGATGGGTCAATCACAGCGCGGGTAACCAGCGTGCCATCAGGCTCGCCCTTGGCTGGAGTGATGATTCGCGAATCCCTGTCCGTAGGTTCCCCGAGCGCGTTCGTATTCTTTAGTCCAAACACAGCATACATGTACTACCGGACAACGGCGGGTGCGTCGAGCGCGTTTGTCAGCACAGGAATGGCCAACCCAGCTGCTCCTTACTGGGTCAGGATGGCTCGCAGTGGAAGTACGTTCACCAGCTACATCTCGCCGGACGGCTTTAACTGGACCCAGGTTGGTGCTAGCCAGTCGATCAACATGGCGCAGTCCGTTTTGATCGGCCTCGCGGTATGCAGCCAGTCGTCTGGCACTCTTTCCACAGTTACTCTCGACAACGTCTCAGTGACTTCGCCGCTTGCCCCAGCCCCGACGATTTCAAGTTTGTCTGCGACAACAGGATCGGTTGGGAGTCAAGTTTGGATTTATGGCAGCGCGTTCGGCAGCGCTCAAAGCGGCAGTTTGGTGACCCTGAATGGGTTGCCAGTCACCATCAATTCGTGGGGCGACACCGCGATCAGCATAACTATTCCGTCCGGCGCAACCACCGGCCTGTTAAACGTCTGGGAAGCGCCCAGCATGAACAGCAGTAACCCGGTCACGTTCTCGGTCACAACGCAACCGCTCCCGCCCACTTGGCTTGACCTCGATGTTGGAATTACCGGATCGGCTGGGAGTGCGACCTACGCGAATGGAGTATTCACAATCAAGGCAGCAGGAGCCTTCTTCGATACACAAGACGATTTTCATTTCGTCTATCAGCCACTGTCCGGCGACGGGACCATTATCGCGAGGATAGCCAATACAGCATCCTTGGCTGGCGTCATGATCAGGGAGACGCTGCTACCTGGTTCGACGCGTGCCTTTGTCCGTTTTTCTCCGAACCAAGCGAGTCTTGCCACCCGAATCGCCACAGGCGGAAGCACGTCCTATCAAGCCGCAACGTTCACCTCACCGGCCTATCCCTACTGGGTGAAGTTGTCACGCAGCGGGAGCACTTTCATCGGCTATATCTCACTAGATGGAAGCACCTGGAATTTGGTCGGAAGTCAAACGATCACGATGGCGCAGAACGCTCTCATCGGGATGGCAATATCAAGCCAATCTCCGGGTACGCTCCTGACCACTCTGGTCGACAATGTCTCAATAAGCTCCGATCTTTCTGTTCCGCCCGTGATTTCGGCCCTTTCCGCCACGACAGCCAGTATCGGGGAGCAAATCAACATTTTTGGAAGCAACTTCGGTTCCAGCCCAGGTGGCAGTGCGGTTGTCCTGAATGGAAACCCCGTCACAATTAACTCGTGGAGCGATACGGCTATCACGATAACCGTCCCAACAGGCGCAACTTCAGGCTACTTGGAAGTGCTCTTGGGGCCGAGCATGAACAGCAGTAATTCTGTCTATCTTGCGATAACCACGCAACCGTTGCCAACGGGATGGTTGGATACGGAAATCGGGCCCAATCTTACACCGGGAACTGCAACCTATTCGGGCGGTGCTTTTACCATCATTGCGACGGGTTTGGGAATAACGGGGACCGCCGACGGGCTCCACTTTGCGTATCAGTCCCTGACGGGAGACGGTACTCTCGTTGCGCGAATCAGTTCCATTGCCAACGAGCAGTCTGTGAGTCAGGTTGGCATTATGATCCGCGAAAACCTCAGCCCTGGCGCTAAAAGCGTTTTCGTGTCGTTCTATCCGAATACCAGCTCCTTATGGTATCGAGCGACGACCGGCGGCACCGCAGCCGGGCAAACCACTACATTCGTCAATACCTACTATCCGTATTGGGTGAAGCTCGCGAGAGTGGGCAATACATTCGCCGGTTACGTTTCTTCTGATGGCACGACATGGACCCAGGTCGGCACAACGCAGACCATCTCAATGGCCCAGACAGTCTATGCTGGCTTAGCAGAATCCAGCTTCGACTACGCGGCGGTAACCGGCACTTTCGACAATATATCTTTTGCAGTCGGAACCATGCCCATCATCTTGGGCGTAAGTCCGACTTCAGGTGGAATCGCAGCACAGGTGACGGTCACGGGAACGAACTTTGGAGGTTCGCAGGGCACGAGCACTGTGAACTTCAACGGAGTGCCAGCCACTTCCATCACGAGCTGGACTAACAATCAAATCGTCGCCGCCGTTCCGTCCAACGCAAGCTCGGGGCCCGTCACGGTCGTCGTGAATTCGATTCCGAGCAATACAAATTTTCCATTTGCTTTCTACCATCCGGTAATTTCCAGCGTGACGCCGCCCGTGGGTCAGAGCGGAGCAACAATCATCATAACGGGCACCGGTTTCGGCAATAGCCAGGCCTCGGGGAGCCAAGTGTCGTTCAACGGTCTGAGCGCATCAATTTTCAATTGGAGCGACACGAGTATCAGGGTGGCGGTGCCCGTCGGCGCTACCACTGGTCCCGTGGTGGTGACCGAAGTGGGAGTCAACAGCAACAGCATTTCGTTCGCGGTAGAGAATTTGTCTGTGACCGGCATTTCACCAACTTTCGGCCCCGCCGGGAGCTTGGTGACAATCACCGGTACTGGCTTCGGCGGCACGCAAACCAGCAGCACAGTGGATTTCTACGGAACACCAGCCGCTGTCCAAAGCTGGAATGACACGCAGATCGTGGCATTTGTGCCGACGGACGCTGCAACCGGTCCGATAAATGTCGGAGTGGGCGCGGTCGAGTATGCAAGTCCGCAATTCACGATGACTCGAACGATCCAGTTGACAGATTCGAAGAGCAATCAATCGACTTACACTTCCGCGCTGATTGGCGGCATTTGGTTGCCGACTATCGGCCAGGGCTCGGGTTGTTCCACTTGTACCCAACGCGGAAATATCACCAATACCTATGACACTGCGGGGCGCTTGTTGTCGCACACCGACGAGAATGGCCACGCGACCACGTACACCTACGACTCGAACGGGAACCTATTGACCATCACAGCCCCGATCAATTCGACGACCTCGGCCGCCAGCGCGTACACCTACAACGCTCTCGGTGAAATCCTGACTGCGACCGATCCGCTAGGGAACGTCACGACAAGCGCCTACGATGCGAAAGGAAACCTGACCAGCGTCACAACTCCCGCACCAGGTGGCGGCACAACGGCCAGCGTTACAACTTTCACGTACAACACTCTCGGTGAGCTGCAGACCATCACCGACCCGCTTAGCAACGTGACGACCCTGACGTACAACACCGCTGGATTGATCGCCACGATCAAGGATGCGCAGAACAACACCACTACCTACGCATACGACAGCCGGGGAAACCGCACGTCGGTTACCGATGCGAATAGCCAACAGACCACTTTCGCCTACGACGCGATGAATCGTTTGACGACCATCACGTATCCGAGCAGCCCAGCCACAACCACTACGTTCGCGTACGATTCGCGGGGGCGGCGCACTTCGGTCACCGACCAGAACGGCCAAGTCACGTCTTATGCCTACGACGATGCCGACCGGCTAACCACGCTCACGGACGCCGCGAGCAACGTCACCACGTACGGCTACGATACGGAAAGCAATCTGACCAGCATCAAGGACGCGAACAACAACACCACGTCGTTCGCCTACGACGCTTTTGGTCGCGTAACCCAGACTACGTTCCCGTCCGGCTATGTGGAGACCTACTCGTACGACAACGTGGGCAATCTGACCAGCAAGACTGACCGAAAGAACCAGCAGATCACCTACACTTACGACCAGTTGAACCGGCTGACCCAGAAGTCCTATCCTGATGCGACGACGGTGAACTACACGTACGATAACGACTCGCGCCTGACCCAGGTGACCGATCCCACCGGCACGTACTGGTTTACGTTTGACAACATGGGCCGATTGACCGGCACTACCACCAGCTACAGCTTCCTCACCGGGCGGAATTTCACCACCGGCTATGCGTACGACAAAGCGTCTAACCGCACCGGGTTCACCGACCCCGAGAGCGGTTCCGCTAGCTATGCTTACGACACTCTGAACCGTCTCCAGACCCTGACGCCACCGTCCGCGATCAGCGGTGGCAATTTCGGTTTCGGTTATGACGTGCTGAGCCGTCGCACCAGTTTGACCCGTCCGAATTCCGTCAACACCGCTTATAGCTACGACAACTTGTCGCGCCTGCTGTCGGTTACGCACGCCAAGTCTGGAATCACCCTCGACGGTGCAACATACACGATGGACAACGCCGGGAATCGCACGTCGAAGGCTGACCTATACGCTGGCGTCACCTCGAACTATACGTACGACAATATTTATCAGCTAACGGGCGTCACCCAGAGCAGCACGACGACAGAAAGCTACACGTACGATCCGGTCGGCAACCGCACCGCATCGCTCGGAGTTTCGTCGTACACAACGAATTCCTCGAATGAGCTAACCGCCAAGGCGGGCGCGACGTACACCTACGACTACAACGGCAACACCACGTCGCAAACTGTTTCCAGCGCCACGACGAGCTATAGCTGGGACTATGAAAACCGCCTGACCAGCGTGACGTTGCCGGGCAGTGGGGGAACCGTGAACTTCAAATACGATCCCTTCGGGAGAAGAATTTACAAATCGTCCTCGGCCGCCACATCAGCATTCGCTTACGACGGAGACAACCTTATTGAAGAGACCAATTCTTCCGGCACGGTCGTAGCCCGGTACGTACAGGCAGAAGACATCGACGAAGCATTCGCTATGATCCGCAGCTCGACGACGAGCTACTACGAGGCGGACGGCCTCGGTTCGGTCACGTCGCTCAGCAACGCATCGGGTGTGCTGGCGCAAACCTACACGTTCAGCTCCTTCGGCAAACAAATCGCGTCATCCGGTTCGATTACAAATCCGTTTCAATACACTGGGCGCGAGTTTGACAGCGAAACCAACCTGAACTTCTACCGCTCCAGATACTACGATCCCGGCACAGGAAGGTTCTTCAGCGAAGATCCAATCGGAAACGCCGGAGGGAACACAAACGTCTTCAGATATGTACACAACGCGCCAACGCGCGGAACTGACCCATTCGGGCTAGCTGACGTATACATCTGGAGCGGGAGCAATGCGTCAGGAATAGCTATAACAGGAAAGGGCAATTGGGGACACGCCGCACTTGTGCTCGATGACGGAACCTATATTAGTTGGTGGCCTGTCCCGGGTACTCAACGTAACCCTACTAACAAGAATCTACAATGGGACGCTGATGCGATCGACGGAAACACTTACAGCCACGACATCGGAGCCAGTGGGGAAAATGAAGGACCGGACCTGGTAATTCACATTGGTGGCTTGAACGAGGTAGCGATCAAGACTTGGTGGCTTAACTACAAGAAGAATCGCAAATACAACAGCCGCACTAGGAATTGCTCCACAACTGTCTGGGACGCCCTGTTGTCCGGTCTTCCCCCCGAGATTAGGAAGAAATTCCGTAAAAGTGACTCATTCTGGCCGACAGTCAGTCCAAACGACGTGGGCCTGCTTGGTCGACTGCTCAGCTTTATCCCTCAGGGTGGCGCAGGATCAAAATGAGGAAGAGCTTGATATGAGAAAAACGGTCATGTTGGGGCTTGTGATCTCGGTGCTAGCTATGTATGGAGGGTGCGGTCGCAGTACGGAGAAGCCCATCATCGCATTCGTTGGCCCACCTAGCAATTCGCCGAAGAATCTCAGGTTCGCATTTGAAATTAGTACGGATCGTCTCCAGAGTCTGAAGCGCGGAGCTCATAACCTACGTAAGGGGGTTACTCGCGATACCGTCCGTGCAATCTTGGGAGACCCTTCAAGAGAAGATCTTTCCAGCACGAAGGCGAAACCCAATGAAATAAATGGCTATCTGCTGTTCTACGATGTGCGCATAGTCGAAAAAGGGACACCAAATAGCTTTGACCAGCAACTTGTCTTGAACTTTGACCGCATGGGTGGTTTGGAGCAAATCGTATCGACTGTTCCAGAGATAAAGTAGACTTCAACGTGGCGGGTGAGCACCCTTAGTGTGTGAAGACGGTTTGGGTGCCGCAGCCTGAAAACCGCAGGGTGCGGATTTTGACTTCTCCGTTACCTGCCCTCTAGCTCCGCGCACGGGATCATACGACACTCGGATCGCTTGACTGGAATCGCGGCCAGAACTTCGGCATCCAATCATCGGCATCGCCGAAGAAGGCAAGTAACCGAATCCGAATCGCGT
The DNA here is from genome assembly GCA_013287135.1 of Acidobacteriota bacterium. Classification (GTDB taxonomy): domain Bacteria; phylum Acidobacteriota; class Terriglobia; order Acidiferrales; family UBA7541; genus Palsa-295. The sequence goes on from JABDEK010000046.1 coordinate 7,532, forward strand.
ATCAAGAGAAGGCGCGTTGCGAGCGCCTCAGCAACCGCAGCCATCCGCTTTTGCAATTCCCTGCTGAGGTTCGGGTCCGCTCTTAACACAATCTGTAGGTTCCGAATTGCGGCTGACTTCCCCGGATGCTCCACCGCGTTTTCTGCAACATTCAAGATTTCAATCAGCGGGTCATATTACATTAGGTCGTCCTGCACGGATTCTGGGGTGCAGGGATGAACTGCACATGAACTCAGGGTAGGAAGTCGACTTGCCGCTCCTTTTGCTGCTTTTTACCTCCGTCTTCTCTTGGGAACTGACAGCAGGCGGAAGACCCTTGTGGCGAACGGGCTAATCCATTTGAGTCTCACTTGTTCTCCGACAATGGCAAAGAAGGCTATTACGAACCACTTCAAAGGTTCCCATATCGAAAGATTGAGCAGAGCCATTCCTAGGGAATTTCGTAAGAGCGGATGGAAGATTTGGACTTGTAGTTCACCTGGCCCTATGCGCTCCGACGATAGGGCCACTTTGAGCACTTCGCGGTCGCCGTCAGGGTATTCACGACGCGAAATGACCGGGGGCCAACTCACGCCTACCATATGGCGGGGCGCAAATAATTCCACCCTCGAATCTGCGGCAAATTCTTCGGGGGACAACGGCGAAAAGCTAATCGTGTTTAAGGTGTACGGCTTGTACCACTTCGTTGTGATACCTTGCGTTCGTTCGTGAGTTAGGGCATGCCTCCCATTGATGCTCCCTTCAGCGGTCCACCCCGCTCTTTGTAGGACCTTCGTTAGGTGTTCGACGCCTTCTTGATCGTCCGGGTCGCCGGACAACAAAACCTTCTCTCGAATAAGCCATTTTTGTTGGTCGTGATCGTAGGTGACACGTCCGTAGTATGAAGTCCAGCCTTCGTCGTATAGCTCGGAACCTCCGGTGATCCTCATGTACCGATTGAAGACGCCATAATGCACCATCGCGGCGATGGTAATTCCCCCCGCAAGGAAGAAAAGGGTGACACTTGTCATTTCACGGGACACGTGAAACTTGGTTTGGGCATAAACCAGTAGATACCGAAAAGGTATCGCCCGCCCTCCGAAGAAAAAGACCAGACCTGTCGTGACCAAAACGGTGGGCCACAATAAAAAGTGGTGGAAGCCCAGCGTCAGGCTGGGATATCTAGCCGCAAAAACAAGTAGTGAAAGGATGATTTGAGCGTAGAAAAAGACGATTGCATACCAGACGATCTTAGGCAGAAGGCGATAGGCTCTACCGAGAGCCTGAGGCAAAAGACGCAACAGGAGGCCAATTATCGCGGCAACTAGGAGAACACGCACGAGATCGATCTCCTTAATAAATTACTTCTTTATGTTCTTAATGCGCGGCTGTGGCGGATAACTTCGCTTGGCCGCAGTGAGTCACCAATCCCGTTCTATGCCTCGAACGATGTCTTTTCCGCCTTTAACTTCCTTTGCGCTCTCCAAGATTTGTTGCCTCAGATCGGTAGCGCTGTCCCGAGGATAGTAGTTCTTTATCCGTCTCAACCCGCTGGACGGCCAGCGATGACGTATGAACGCCGCGACCAACCCTCGATTTAGACGCTCACATTTGTCCCAGTTATTCCACCAAGACAGTTCTGGAACAAATGGCTCCGCGATGCTCCACGCTTCATCGCTCAACCTTTCCTCCCACGCGGCTTGATGCACTCGCTGATACGATTCAGCGACGAGATCGAGAGGTGCGGGAGGTGCGTCACAGAACGCCAGTGCTAACAGGAACGTCGCTAGATAGTCTTTCTCAGCATCACTCGCTGTGCCTTGAACATTGCGAAATGTGCCAAGCCAAACCTCGGAATCCCGTCTCGAAATCCTACTCGCGTACGGCGCGACTACATGCGCGACCGCTACGCGAGAAGCCGATGAAGTAGCGGACCTTTGTTGAATCCAATCCATCACAAGGTCTGGTTGATTGTCGAGAGCGTCGCGGCACGTTCGCGACATTCGTCCGTCATGGGCTTCAACCCAATCGAGAACGGAGAAAACGGCATCTCTGCCCCACAGAGTGACAGACCGACGAAGGAATGCCTCCGAATCACTGTCAAGCAGCGCACCAATCATCCCTTGAATGTCCGCCGAGTTTGGTTCGTTTCGGCCTGCAACAGCCTCAAACAGTTCGCGTTTGCGATCACCACCCAGTTTCCATAGTTCGGGAGAACGAGCCAAGTCTGGCCTCGCTCGAAAGAGGCCGGGAAGAAATTTTGGATGCTCTTGCGTGATCTCCCGGGCTGTATCTGTATCCATATGGATTATCAATGCCGAAAGAATCTCTTCCCCAAAATCGTTTACCGAGGTCCCGAAGAGTCGTCTCAAGAGCGAACGGGCCTCGTCTGGTCTGTTTGCGCAGAGGCTAGTTACGCGGCAATCAATAGAAAGCGTCTCGGGATCAAAAATCTCAGTGTCCGACGTCGTAGCTAGTGCAAATAAGATGTCTTGGTCTCGGAAGCTTTCGCCAACAAAGTTGACTTGGTTGGCTCCGAACAACAGTTGTTTCAAGCGCGTGGCTTCGTCTGGTTTGGGAAACGACTCTGCCACAGCACGGATGACGGAATCAACGCCTTGGGAGGTCTTCACTGCGTCGTATATTCTGGCAAAGTGCGAAACGTCCCCGCGACCTGAGCCTTCATCCACGGACGCCCACAAGAAGGACCGAAAGGAAGCGCCATTCGGAAGAATTGCGTCCTCTATCGCGGCATCTAAAGCAGGCGAGGGTAGGTTATTCTGCGAATACACGAGTATCGGCTCAATTCGTGAAAGCTGGGTTGTTGCTTCCCGAGCAACGTCTCTGGCGGCGGTCGGCGGTGAGCATTGAATGTCGAACGCGCGTCCATCAAGATTTCTTGAGGAAAGCGAACCAGTGCAAAACAGAAATCGCTGCCGCAGACGCGGCCATTGTTGCGACCAAAGAGCAAAAATCGCGCCGGAAAACTCATCGGAATCTCGGGCAACTAACACCACAGGTTCAAGGTGCCCAGCCCCGTAGTAAGCGGAGAAAATCGTCCCTAGCTGACCTTTCAGAAGTGGTCTAATGTCTTCCCCAAACGGACCAATCTGCTCGCAGTTCGGCTCGAAAGAGATCGTCTCAGCATAATCGCTCTTGGCAAAGTGCTTTACAGGCCGCCTGAACAACTTCACGAGCGACGACAATGAGGAGATCGTCGCGAGCACGTCCACAGAGAGCGCAATCGTATGTGTCCAGACGCAACCGGGTCGACGCATCTCTCCGGCATACCAAGTCATCGCGAGCGCATACGCATTTATCGCGTCCAGTGGATACCCAGTGATGTATTGATCGAATCCTTCGACTACGCTGCTCCCTGACAAATCGCTCATTCGTAACATCAACCGGGCTACGTCGGTCGGGAGTTTTAGCGAGCCCGCAATCAGCCGATGGCCGTCCGAGTAGCCGTGCAGGAATTGATGAATCACGGTGGTGCGCAAATCAGCCGCTTGCGATGTCAACGCGTCAGCCATGTCAGCGGTTCGGTCAAGTCGTGTTCGTTCTTTACGTCACTGCCGGTTACTAAGATTCGCTCGGACGGCAACATGCTTGTGAGTTTACCTACATCTCTGTAGTCGCCGCCTTGCGCACTCACGCCGTAAATGCTGTAGTCAAACAACCTCCGGTTGCTTTCTAGGAATTGCGCCAACAATGGCAGTTCCATTTCGATCCAATTCGCTGGCGTGATGTTTTCTTCTATGAGGGAATCCCACGCTGAGACCATCAGAGCAATGCGAAACGGAGGATTGAAGTAGGGTCGGCCAGCAATAAACTGCAAAAGCTCGACGATCTGCACTTGTGTAGGCATCTTTTCAGGGTCCCACGAGACTAACTGCTATTTTCGTCGTCTCCATTGGGAACTATTCCGGTTTCTTCGATCAGCGGCTTAGCAATGTTGATCCGCGACGGTTTGCGATAGTCCACTGAACTCACAAACACCATTGCGCCCGAGGAACGTCGAAGAAATTCGTCATAGCTTGCCGTGAATTGTCGCCCCACTAACTGCGCGACAAAGGTTTCTCCTGAAAGATCAGGCACCGTCAGCACGAGGTTCTGCTTCGTCGCGGTATCACTCAGAGACATTGAGACGGTCAGCTCAGTATTCGGGTTCGTCCGGGGCAGAGGTTCGAACTCGGCCCACAAATCCGCTATCAGATTCAGGTATTTCATGTCGCCCCTGAAGTCCCTTAGCTCAAGGCGATGTTCTACTTGCTTGTGCTGAACGAGATACCACAGCGCGGCGAGGAAACTGGTCTTTCCGGCTCCCGGCAGGCCGATAATTACGAGTTGGGTTGAAGTCTCGGTCATTAAGAGCCCCGGACAGCGTTGAAATGCCGATCTAGGAATTTCTCGCTTTCACGGTCGCCAGTTCCCTCGGGCACCAATTTCATTTCTCGATGCCCGGGAGAAGTTACGACCCAGTTCTTGAGTAGTTCTGGGATGCCGTGACCAAGTTTTAGGTCGCCCCTGTCAGGGCGTGCAGCAACTTCCGTGAATGAGAGCTTACCTACACGCGAAGCAAACTGGTCTTGAAATTCTTTCATTGCCTTTTGTAAAAAAGACTTGTGCTCGGCGTCGTTGGATGCGGCGATCCAATCGTACTTCGCCCAGAGAACATTCACGAAACACGAGCTGCTGAGCATCTCGCTGTCCAAGCACTGACGAAGGATTCCCATCGCCTCGTGTATTACCTTATTGCGCTTCTTGAGATCAACGATCTTCTCGCAGTCAAGCACAAGCAGGAAGTGATCCGCCGTTCGTAAGAATGTCAGTTCTTGGCACTCAGGAATAGAATTACGCGCATCCTCGAATGTTTCACCGGATATGTCTGTGAAGAGCAAGTCTACCGGATCGAGATTCAAATCTACTTCTGAGACCCGCACATGCAGGTAGCGTGCATCAGTGAGTTGTGTGTGGCCGGTTTCCTGTGCTGCACGCTCGGACGCCGTTCGGGAGGGATGACACCGTTCTTCAAATGCGGGCAGTGTCATCGATCCTGAAAAAGAATCTGCGTCAATCTTGCCTTCCTGAAATAGGTCGTTGACGGTGTTGAGCAACGTCGTCTTACCTGATGCCACAGGTCCTGCCAGAACAATCATGCGAACTGGTCTAGCGACTTGGAGCTTGGTAGCAGCAACAGTGTCTAATTCTTTTCCACGAGGTAGGTCGATCATTTCCTCAACAGGCGGAGCTTGTGTCGTAAGGGGGTCGGTCGCGAGCGGCGCGGGGCTAGTGGGATTGACGGGAGTGCTGGGTAATCCGGGCGGAACTGCGCTCATTGCTTCACCGCCGCAAAGGAGCGGGCAGCAAGATGCTCCAGGAAAATCTGGTATGCGAGCTTGCTGGGCTCAGGCTTAGCGGTAGCCGCAATTCGAGTCGAGGACTTGAAAATCGAACGCCAACCATCGCTATTCCCCGCTTCAATGGAGTATTTGACGGCCTCACTGATTGGCAAAATGCCCTTCAATTCATTCGGAAGAGGCTTCCCGTAGTTCCTCTCCCGCCAATCTTTCGGGGTCTTGTTGACGACATCCGCGATGGAAACTGATGATCTCACTGAATCTCTCCCCGACCGAATCGCCCGGTCGAGGAATGCTCTTGCTGCGACCGGCCCCGGAATGATTTTTGTCAAATCGGCGAGTTCCTTGGCAGAGATCATGCAGACTTCCTCAAGCGACATGTTGTCCCAACGCATATCCAAATCCCTGCTGGTCTCTCCAAAGACCCACCAAAGCATGTCCGCTTCTTCGGTTACGATAGGGAATTGTAGTTGCAACTTCTCAAACTCCCGACCGAGTACATCGAAGGGCGAACCCTTCTCGGAAAGCGCGACCGAGAGTTTCGAGGCTACACCGCTGTCTTCGGGTTCGTCACGTTGGGCTGATCTCGTGCTTAGACGCTCGATTGCAAGTTCGGGGATTTCACGTACCGCCGGAGTTCCACGAAGATTTTGAGTCGATCCGCAAACTAGGCAAAGCGTAGCCAAATCCGAGAGGTCACGTTCGCTCCGCTCAATCGCGTCCACGAGGGTCGCCCCGGCCAAAACTATCAGCTCTCTATCGCTGCCGGACATACCGAAGTTCGGGTCCGCTTGGTTTATTGGTGTGCGGAATTTCTCTGCGAAGGACACATCGGATGGAGGGAGTTCGTAAAAGAGCTGTGCGAGCGCGGCCACCCCAGCGCCATCAACATCAAACGCACTAATCGCCTCACTGCGTTTTGCGAGAGGTATAGTCTCTGTCGCGATTCCGGCGGAGCGATACCAGACGCTTAAGTAGTTTTGCATGTTCACATCCTCGCCCTACTACGGTCGAAATGGATTTTCCTTTGGTCGACCCTGTGGGTGTTTTGTCTCCACTTCTTCCCACAAGTCTCCTAGCTTTTCAGCAGCAGTCGCTTGTCGAAAAAGCTCACGAAACAAAACATCGTCGCTAACGTCAGGTGCTCCCTCTTTGAGCACACCAAACTTCCGTGCGATCTGTCGTTGAAACTGTGTTGGCAGCTCCACGAAATGATATGCCAATGTGCGTGATGGACTCACGACGATGGAACGCCTTCCAATTAAGGGTGGGTTCTCCGCTTCGGCTTTGTACAGCTCTTCTATAGTTTCGCTTTTCATCTTATCCGTATCACCTTCAGCGCGCCAGAGTAAGTCGCTCTTGACGCACTCCAAATAGTTGAGCGGAGGAACCAAAATGAGGTCCTCGACTGTTTCTAAATAAAACATCTTTTTATAATATTTGCGAGAACCGTGTGTCGCCTCTCCCCATATCCGACCGCACGTGAGACGTCGAGCCATATCGCTGATAAACCAAAGCAGAGCTGAGCCTGCGCCCGACACTAAATGCGGGTATTTGTCCGGGGGCTCAGCAATGAATGGATGAACAGCCAAGTAGTCAAGGATAATGCTGTTACACCACGAGCGACGAAAATGGCAGATTCCGATGACACCCGAGTCAGGAAACCAATCGCATTTCAACAACACGAAGCCAGCGACCTCAACGTGCTCATCAGCCTTGATGTGGTTCGCGAAATCTCCAAGGCTTTTGACGTAGATTTGTTCTAGCTTGGAATGGGCCAGAAAACTATCGATGGCGAGCTGCGCCATGTCCACCGCATCTCGGCGCTTAACATTGGTGTCCGCACCCAGTTTGTCGTCCCATTCGTTAATAAACGTGAGGTCGTCAAGTCCCGCAAAAACAACCGTAGCTCGACGCGGTTCGCGGTTCAATCTGACAGTAAAGTCGGTCATGCGATTTCGAGAACGCGAAATGGGGTGCGCATCGGTCCAGCCACGATAGCATTATTACCTTCGCAGTAACAAGCCCGCACTGAAGCGTGAACCGCCTCGTTCTCGCGCTTTACCGACGCCGTATCTTTTGATTCCCCACTCAATGCAGAAGTCGTTGCGGAAAATCAGTAGAGCATACCCCCTCGCAGCGTCCAAAATCTCTTGAACGACTTCGGGGTTACGCATCTCTTCCTCTAATTCGTATTCAGCGACCCAAATGAACCACTTAGCTTCCTCGTATGGCATTTCCAGAAACTCACACGCGGACAAGATGTCTGGCTCTGGGTCTTCTTCCACGCCCGTGAGGATGGTTACCGCAAGCGGCCCAACAAGATGTCCCTTGATCGCGTCCATGATGTATTCGTACGTGTGCTCCAACTTCGATCTAACCCAGATAGCGCCGAAGGCAATGTTGAATCCCTCGTTGCGGTACTCAATGCGCGGTCCCGCCAGCGTGCACTCTCGTCCGGTCTTTGCCATGCGCCACAGATGAGCGCCCTCGTGAAGTGCGAGACGGAAGAGCCAACGCAGACTTGTCGAGTCGCGGCGAAGCAGCATCCGAAACTGCATGCGTAACTTCTCGAACTCGGCATCGCGCTTCTCTTCCGGCACACCTCTGGTGTCAATTTGCTGTTCCAACGGCGGGCGTACAAAATTCTTCTGATTCTTGGCTTCCCACTTTTTGAACTCGATTCGAGACGAACGGCCCATCGTACTTTTTGAAGTCATGATGTCCTTGAAAAATAAAAGGGACCCGGCTCACTCGTGATGAAACCGAGTCCCTTCTCCCTGAACCTCGACGCAGGTGAAACGTCGAGGGAACTTTGTCACTTCTTAGCGTACGGCCCTGTGTAAGGCAGGGCGTCGCTGTCGAGCACGTGGTACTCGGTCAACAGCGTGACGACGATGGATTCGAGTGTGCCTTTGTCCGGCGTTACGCCGTCGCGACCGTCTCGCCCATCACGTCCGGGTGCTCCCGTCGGTCCTTGCGGGCCTCGTTCCCCTTGCTGACCGTATGGTCCCGCAGGGCCAATGGGACCGCGTGGCCCGACCGACTGGATGCGGAGTCTGATCTCTGCTTTTTCAAGATCGGCAACTCGCTTTCTCAAATCTTCCAACTGCGCTTCTACGGCACTGCTCATAACTGCTCCTCTCCCGCGTTGCGGGATTTTCTGAAATTTCTTAGAAAAACAAACTGGGGTATTACAGGCTTGCGCCCTTCCATCCTGTGCGCCAAGCCTGACGACCTTCCGCTCTGCGGCGTGAAAGATCGCGAAGTTGTGCGACGCTGGCGCGTCTCATCTGCGTTTCTGTCGCGGTCAACGGAAGTTCCGGCTCCCCGTTGTCAAGCAAGCGAATCGGTTCCGGTTGAATCGGGTCCGGGGCGACTGCCGGGGGCGCTTGTTTTGGTTTCCATCGAAGCGTTGCGCGGAGATTTGAGATCGCAGCGTCAACGCCAGCGCCGGACCAGTAGCCTCTAACGTTCACGTCGAGCCAATCTCTTACCGCTACGGCGTTCTCTGGCACTGGAAGAAGACCGCGCTCGTCCGCGTACCACTGCAAGCGGGCAAGCCCAGCTTCCTCATCCACCAATCGCTGGCGGTTCGCGGCCTCTTTCGTGTCGATGCGGAAGATTTCCGGTTCATCCGGCTTTAGCATTACCTCGCGCACAAATTTTGCGAGAAGAAGCCGCGCACCCGGTCTGAGTGCAGATAAGTCCACGAGGTGGACGCCATCGTCATTTATGTTTAGGAAGCCGCTAACGCGGCGGCATAAATTTTCATCGAAGTCCGTCAATTTCTTGAAGTCGATAGACAACACATCCTGCTTCGGGCTGTTGGCTTCGTGCCATTTTGCTAACTCTTCCACGGTTTCTGGCCATCGAGCCTTTAATGCGTCGAAGTTGACCTCGTGCACTCCCCAAACGTCCACATCGATAATTTGGGCGAGACGAGTTGCCAACCCGAGGCGAGTTTCCTTCAATTTGGAAAGATTGATGAGGGGCATTATAGTCGCTCGATACCGCGCTCAATCTCGCGATACTTGTCTTCCACGAACTGCTGCAACTTCGGAAGGACATCGGCCAAGTTCACGCCACGCGCTTTCTCAGTCGCAAGGTGCTTGCGCAACGCGTCTTGCACTCTGACCTTCACCCCATGGTCAATACCGCCACGGCGGTGTGGTGGGTTGAAGCTGTCAATCAGGTTGTTGATCTGCTCTTCGGACTTCTTCTGCAACTTCTCATACTGGTCGCGAGCCTGAACTTCTTTGCCCAGCCCTTCGCGGTCTAACGGTTTCTCACGCTTCGCGATGTTGGCGTTGCGGAGACGCTCGTTCTTCAACTTCGCAGGCAGCACACTCCAATCGAGGTCACTGGTGATGGCTCTCGCAGCATTTTCAAATGCGACTGCCAATTCCTTCGCCGTCAGCGGGGCGGTACCTCGATGCTGCTTCACCCATCCCACCAAGCGAATACCGTTGTTGTGTGTGTCCGCCAGTTTCGCTGGCGCGATATTTTTATTTACCTGCACGAAGGCTTCTTGAAGAAGAGTTTGCGCTTGTTGTTGTGTCAAAGACATTTGGTTCTCCTCGCGTCGTCGGTGACGCTTATCAAAAACGTGCTGCTTAAAGATTCAGGAATGTTGTGTAGCCGGGTTGTGATTGGGGTCGAACGCCGAGTCTTTTGTTCACCTCAGAAGCGCCGTAGCGACGGATAAGGAACTTCAAATCGGCGGTAGAAATTTCCCCTGTTCGCGTTCCTGCTCTGCGGAGGACATCTGCGGTCAACTCAACCGGGCGTTTCTTCCCAATCGGAACGTAGGTCTCGGGGAGCGCATCGGGTTGCGGTGCGGGATTCTCGGCCTTGCTCAGTTCGCGAAGCTCTGAGACGGTGAGCGACTTGCGACGTTTGTTCTCACGGTGTGTTGCCGCGATCTCACGGAGGTCTTCCAGCGGAAGACCGCGCAAGTCCTCTCGACCAAGTTCCTTAATGATCGAGTTGTATTCGTGCTTTTCCGCCGACTGGATTTCCTTCAAGCGCATCTCCTCCAGAAACTGACGGCGGAATGCCGCGCCTTTCTTTTCCGAGTTGTGGAACAGAAATTCATCCCACGCGGACTCGTATGCCGGGGTGATTAGCAATGTGCCTTCCAGTTTGTTCGCGGCAACCATCAGGCTCTGAATGGAGATCGGCTCCCCAGCCTTCTCAATCAGGAAGCCGTCGTTGGCACGGACATCGAGTTCCGGTCGCAGTCGGTAAAACTCCGCGAGTGTTTGTTGATCGTTCATGCTTCTTTCTCCCTCGCGGTCTTCGCCGCGTGCGGGTCCCGTTTGAATGGGACCCAAACCTGTTTGTATTGTTGGGAAGGCCCCCTTCGCGAAGTCACGCGTGACCGAGAAAGCGCGGAGTGCCAGGCGCGGTGGGAACCACATGGAAGACCGGGTCCGGGGCGCTGGCGGGACGCCGACGGACCCGGCCCTCCAAAAAGGTACCGGACGCGCTGGAAAAACAGAGTTCGGTCTTCTGAGTGCTCCCAGTCTTTGGGTACGGAGAATTGTCCGGCTTGCCTCCTTGCCGGACGCCCGCGCTCAGGTCGTTGCCTTGCTCATTCGTTGCAAGATGGCTGACGATTTCCCTTGACTGCTTGGCGACTTTCTGTTATACAATAACTATGACGAAGATGGGCAGACCAAAGAAGGCAGCGAAAGAGCGGTCAAGCCGCCTTATCGCTCTTCGGCTCACGTCTGCTGAACGCAAGTCCCTCGAACAAGCAGCGGAGAAAGCCAATTTATCCGTCAGCGATTACATGAGACTCAAACTCGGACTCCGAGGTGAACGATGAACATCGCCATCTATGCTCGTGTCAGCACTAGGGATAAAGGCCAAGACACCGAGAATCAGTTGGCCCAACTTCGTGAGTTCTCACAGAAGCAGGGCTGGACGATCTTCTCCGAATACATCGACCAAGAATCGGGCGCGAAGAGCGACCGCTCTGAGTTCCAGCGCATGTTCCGAGATGCCAGCCGTCGCAAGTTCGACGTGCTTCTCTTCTGGTCGCTCGACAGACTGTCGCGTGAAGGCGTCCTCGAAACGCTTCAACACCTCAATCGGCTCACGTCCTACGGCGTGGCCTACCGTTCCTTCACAGAGCAGTACTTCGATTCGTGCGGCATCTTCAAGGACGCCGTAATCTCCATCCTTGCCACTGTCGCGAAGCAAGAGCGCGTGCGGCTGTCGGAGCGCACCAAGGCCGGGTTAGCGATGGCGCGTTCCAAGGGTCGTCAGATCGGACGCCCACGCCTCAAGGTTCAACCCGCCGAGATCGCCCGCTTAAAGACTCAAGGGCACTCCCTGAGAGCCATAGGCCGTTCCCTCGGCATCTCCGAGGCGTCCGTCCGCCGTCTGGCCTCTGTTGCGGCTTAGCCGCTGCGTCAAAAAGGTCTCCCAAACCGCCCCGCTAAGTCCTTTGGATTCGGCGGGGTTTTTGTTTTACAGTAAGTGCGCCACAAACGGACGGTTTTGACGCGGGTTCCAACCCGGAATCGGCCAAACTCTGACCCTCTTTTTGTTATACAGAAACTTCGCGCTGGGAGGCCCTCCAAGCCGTCGAACGCTCGACGCGGCCTCACCCTCACGGGTCAGTCTGCACGCCTTCCAGAGGGCCGCTGGACGCGCTGGGAGGGACATCTGAGGGGACATCACGTCGTTTTGACTGTGTTACACCCATAACCTACTGAAAACAATGATGTTGAAACAATTGTCGCCCTGAAATTGTCACGTTTTCCAGAAATTTCGCCACAAACGACGAGTCTCCTAAGAAAATGCCTAGCAGTACCCAGATCGGCGGCACCCCTTGATAACCTCTCCACATGGGACTTTTCACCCGCTGCCATCCATCTGCTGCCATACACGCACAGCACACGCATTTCTCTCTGCTCTGTATATATGGTAGCAGATGCCGTATTTGACAGATAAATAACGACTTAACCCTTTTGGACTTGGCAGCAGATGAAGGCTCTTTTAGCTCGTGTTCTGGCTTTCCGGCCCTCCATTTGGCAGCAGATGGATTCTCCCGTGGGAAACCTCCCCTTGCTGCCAACCTGAGTCTGCTGTCACGCCCAGCCCGTCACCCATTCCTGTCACGAGGGTGAGAGTTGACTACCCCTCCGACTTCCACGCTTCGTCCTCGTTCGGCACTGGCACGTACTTCGTGTACTTTTGCCCGTTGCCCCCCGTGATGGGAACAGAGTTGAGCAAGGCACCTTCCCAGTGACGCCACGCGTGGTTGAATGTGTGGACATCGTTGTCGCGGTATGCGTGGGTTGCGGTCATAAAGTCGCGCTGGGACAACGCTACCTTCTGCACCGTCTCCCCGGCTCTCAAACGCGCTTCCATGCGCTCTACGATCACGCGGATGCGGTGGTTGTACACACCAATCTTGTCCGGCACCTCCGTGATGAAGTGCTTCTCACGGATAGCGACTTGGCGAAGGTAAATCTTCTTCGCGGCCTCCCAGTCCGGCAACTCGGCAATCATGGAGCCGCGCCCGTATGCCGACATGTACATGTCGAGCATCAAGTGCTTCTTCCAACGAACGCGATTGCGGTGTTCCTTCGGCTGGGCCTTCCAGAACCCGTCAACCAACGCCTTCACACCGTCCGCCATCTTCATGTGGCCGGACGTTTTCAACAACTCGTTGATTACCGTCCAGACTTGCGCGGCCTTCCCCACATCAATTTGTGGAAGATCACCCGCTTCAATCGCTGGACTGTATTCGGGATAGAAGCGGTCGTACAAACCCAACTGCTTACGGCCCGCAAACGCCTGCACGATGACTTCGCCGTTCTGCCCGCACATGTACACGCTTAGTCGAGCGTTGTTGTTGATTCGGGCCTTCTTTCCGGTACGCGCAAGCACGCGGGTGATGCGGTGACCATCCGCAAGTTCGATGATCGTGTCCACGATCTCCGGGTTCTTTTTCTCGCCCGCCTTGTGTCCGAGTGAAGTTACCTCGTCCACGTAGCAGATAAGCGGCTTTACCAGCGGCTGCCCGCTGTCTTCAAAGAAAGCGTCCTTCAATCCCGCGCCACTATCCGCGCTCTGAATGATCTTTACGCTTTCTTTCAACGACTCTCCAACCATCAAGCAGTTCTCCACGGTTCGACGCCAAGCCAGACCCTTGCCCGTTCCGGTCTCGGCAATCACCACACCGTAGTAACTGGAATCTCCATCCATGTTCTCGAAGGTCACCTTCCCGGCCATACGCGCACCGATGAAGACCTTCGCGGCTAGGAACGCAAACTGTTTTGGAATCGTGGTGCCCTCTGTTACGAGGCCCACGATCTGCTTGTACACACCCGTGATGGCAGTGTCATCGAATGCCGGGATGCCATCCTCTGACTCCGACACGGGTGCGACTTGCATGGCGGCTGGCGCAGTGGCTGCTGGAACAGTTGCGGTCAACTCGTGCGGCTTGCGGTTCTTTGCCGATTCAATCGCCTTCGCCACCGTCAAGCGTAGGAAGTCATCCTTGCGGTTCAGCCACTTATCACGCGCCATCGAAGAGTGTGCGTACTCGTCCCAAATTTTGTCTTCGTCGCCGTCGTGCGTCAACGCGAGCACAGTGCAGAAACCAAGATCGGCCTCCGATTGTGACGGATATTCCAACTGGCCGACGCCATTCGAAATTTTGAACGGCTGCGACGGCGACAGAATTTCACCGTGCTTGAAGATGTCGTACTTCGAGCAGTGGAACGTCCCGTGCCACGTCGCCTTGGTAGGCTCTCCCACATCGGCGGACTCGACGCGTTCATTTCGTGGAACTGGATTCGCGGAGCGAAGTTCGTGGAACTTTTGGTACACCTCGGTCAAGTCACGAGTGGCCGCGTCTCCGGCTTCATCGAAGTACGCGTCACCAGTCACGGTGAAATAGCGTCTTTGGTCGTAAATTTCGATTGCGGCCTTGCCGTAACCGATGGCCGGGTTGAGATTGAACTTCTTGTCCGCTCCCGGCACCCTTCCCATCACGAAGATGTGAAGGCCAGTCCCAGACGGAGAAACCTCGACGTACGCATCCAACGACTGAATGATCTCATCCGCCCACAGCGCAATGTCGCCAGTCTTCGGGTCTCGGCATCCGTCAAGATCGATGCCCGCAAAGCCATCCGCGAACATGAAGCCCACACCCTGCTCGTGGTTTATGATGGCACCTGTCACTGATGTGGCGTAATCCGTCCAGTCGTTCTGGTTGTCCGATGCGGCTGGCCTGCCGTCCACACGATACGGAACCTTTGTCTGCTTGCCGTTGCGGGTCTCCAAGTGCCAACGAACCCACTGACGTTTTGCCTTCATCGCTGCTGGAACGTCAGGCAGCGGGTCCACGAATGGCGCATCAACAGCGGCACTCAACTGATTTTGCAAATCCTTGATGGTTTGCAAGTAGGCAGTGGCGTCCATTACGCACCCGCCTTGGGAGTTGCGCTCCCTTCTAAGATTTCCGCGTCTACGGCAAGAAAGCCCTTGCGGGTCACCACAGCCTTAAATCGAACACGAGCACCCGTTCTGGGCGTGCCTGACGCGATGTTCGCAGCATGTAGGAAGTGCTTCAAAAGCACTCCACCTTTCTCCTCGTGAATAAAGCCAAAATTTCTATCAACAAACCAAACATTCAAGACTGCTTCGATCTTCATGACTTCGTCCTTCGTCCCACCTCTGGCAGGACGCTCACCGCCTCTCTGCGCATTCCGGCCTTTGACGCTGTGGTCCTTCGCCTATCGCGCTACTGCTCACCCTCGGCGGATTGCGCTTGCGCACGTTCCGCCAAAACTCGTGCTTTGCCAGCATCTGTCCAGCAGACCCAGCCGGACTCTTCCCCGGCCTCGTGCTTTCCGAAGTGGCCCTTGGATTTCTTGCAAACGGCGTCATCAAACACTTCGCCGCATCTCTCTCTCGTTTTCATAACAACTCCGTAGATGTCTTCCTCCCGCGTCTACGGATTACCTGCTCCCGCTGCGTTCGGCCCACTGCTATTGGCACTGCAAAAACTTCACTCGCGCCCGAAGATCGTGCTCACCATCTCGCGAACCTTCGCAGGCTCAACCTTCGAGTCAAGCAACGCCTATTAGCGATTCAGTTGTGCTGGAACATCTGGCCCACAAGTCCGACCACTTCTTCCGGCGTTCTCGATTTGAGCAAGATGGCCAAATCGGGCCACTCTTTGGGCAAGTCGAGCGGTTCTAGCGCCACCTTGAACTTGGCCACACGCGAAGCCGTTTCCAAGATTCGGGCTTCTCGCTCCGCACCCAGATACGACTCTCCACGCAGCGCGTCACGCAGAGAGGTCGGAGACACTCCCGCCAGTCGTGCAAGCGTGGCGGCAGAAATCCCTGCCTCGCGGAGGAATGTTTCCGCCAAAATGAGCGTCGCTGTTTTCAAGTCCTGCTCCTGCTGTTCTCAACAGCACCAAGTCCGCCAGGGAAAATAAAAAGTGCGCAGCACGCTTTGAGCGAGACTGCGCCCCTAAATCTTGGGAGAGAATCAGATCATCTCTCTACCATTACTATGTCCGCGTTCTTGGTTTTGTCCCACTTATCTTACAAGTTCTGCGTCTCCAATCGTTTACGGAAGGCTTCGAGCACGGTCTTTCTCACTCGGTGGGCCGTGCTCTTCGGGACGCCGGGGATATCACGCACCGTCAATGCGCCGTCCAACAACGCCTCACCAACTTTGCGCTGGGTGCCGCGCCATGTCGCAACCAACTCGCGCAGTTCCGGCAGACGGTCTTTCATCATGTCCCAGTCCAGCGGGTTGTTGCGCCCTTCGCGCTCGCGTTTCGCAATCAGCACCTCGGCGGCGGACATATCAGATTCTTCCTCGCCAACGTCCGTCAACTTCACATCGAAACGCATGAATCGTGGGACGCGCTTCGGTTCTCCAAACTCGTCCAACACCGGGTTGCCGTCCGCGTCCTCGACGAGCACATAATTCTCGCGAATGATTTCGCCCAGATAAGCACCTACGACATTGCGGGCGATGGTGTAACACAGCGCGTCGTTCCACGCTGTGCCATACTTTTTCTTCGCGAGCCACACCTCCAGATCAACCAGTTGGCGCAAGTCCTGCCAATTTTTCTGGCCTTCTGTCAAAGAGGAAGCGCGAAAGAATACTCCGTTCGTGGACTGCAACAGCGCGTTCTTCGCCTTCTTCACTGCGGTGTTGATCGTTTTGTCGTGTTCATGGGGGTCGTATCCGAGGTCAACAGGCCCGAGTCGGCAGACATCGCAGTAATCGTTCGCGTACATGTGGCCATGCACGCACTTCGCGGTGGACTGGAAGTCGTCCGCAACTTCCGCCCATCGGTGTCGAAGCAGACCAAGGATGGCTCGTGTATTTCGTTCGCAAACGATACAAGGTTCGACTTGTCCGTGATGCGGACAATACTCGCCGTTGTGGAACGAAGGCGGCGGTAGTGGTTCGGTGTCGCGCCCTACAAGTCGTGCGTGGGGATTCGATCTCATGCCGCTTTCCCCGATTGGTTACGAAGCCAGTCCGACACTTCGAGCCAATCGAAACGCAGGTAGCGACCGATGCGCATCGTCGGGAGAGGATTGGTAGAGCGACGGCGGGACTTCTCATAGACCCAGCGTTCGGAGACCTTCAAACGCTCCGCGAGTTCTGCGAGCGTGAGAATCTGCAACGGGTCAATGGGAGTTGGAAATACGGCAACAGCGGATGCAACAGACTTCGGAACTTTCATTGGGTTCACACGACACGGGGTTTTGCGCCGATGCGATGCCCGGAAGGAAATCGATTGGCGACTGCTCGGGGTTTAGCCGAACAATTTCGACGCTGCTACAGCTTGCGTCTGAATTTGGTGTTTAGACCGTGTTCCTTTTCTTAGGCTCCGACAGTGCCGCTGAATTGGCTGCGTCGGGCAATACTGCAACCTTCTAGTACTAACGTACTACAAGTACTATCGTTTGTCAAGTCCTATTTGGCATGGCTTGGAGGCTCAATGATTCGCCTCGGATTTGCCCCACTACGGAGCGCGGCCCTGCACCCGGTAAAGAACGAGGCGTTTAATTTACTCGGGTTAGCGAGCGTCCAGCGTTCCAAGTTTGCGAGGGGAGTTGACGCCAGTCGCTTGGACCGGTTTGTCCGACCGGGATATTTGGAAGGCGCGTAAATAGGCTCCGGCCTTCTTCATACGTCAAGAAATATTGATGGTCGTTCGACTCTCGCTCCGTAGACTTGAAAATAAAAGCATCAACGTTACAGCTTGCCGGACTGTCTGCTGAATTTCGCTGCTCCCAATCTGTTGCAGACACTTTGACAGTTTCGTTGATGCACTCTATGTTGTCTTTCAGATATCTAAATTGAAATTTCGTCCCGATAGGAGCGCCCCCTCTGGTGATCGGTGGGATATCAAGCGGTGGAACAACAACCGGGTGCGTCGGTTCGTGTCCGCCCGAACTCGTTGCAACTGGTACATCCGGTTTTGTTATCTCAGCGGCAATCGGAGCGGACGAACTTCTCCACCAAAACAAAACGATGAGAAACAGCGCAAAACCCGCGCCTCCGCTGACAATCCATTTCCCCGGCAGCGGTAATTCGGCATTTAGTAGTAGGGCTCCGGTGAAAAACGCTCCGAAAAAGCCAGCGAGTGAAGCACAAATAAAGGCGAGAATCTGCTGCTTAAACTGAGGCAGCGACTGCGGCGCAAAAACAAATACGCAAACCAAGAAGATCGCGAAACCCACGCCGAAAAACCACGAGGCTTTAGCTTCGTTTGTCATAGGGCTGCCGTCGAAGTTGCTTGAGGATTTCCATTGTCACTAGCCCTTACGCGCTCCCTCGCAACTGTCGTCGTATAGATACTGGACAGCGAACAATATACGGTATTAATGATTAAGGCAAGAAGTCGCGGCAACCTTGGCTCGTTCAGACAGTCAGGGGAGTTGACCAATCGAACCCAACGCGGTGGGCTGAGAATTGGTTCAGTATTTGGGAACTGCATCCCGTTGGCTCTTGAGCCTCGACCTGTGATCTAAACCTCTATGGTTTCAATCGGCCTTAGATGCCTCGATGAACTTTCCTGTCAACCTTGACTTCCGAAAGCCACGCGGTGGTCCCAAAACTCGGTCCCAAAATGGACCCAAAACCCCGGAAAATGGTCCCAAAACATGCCAAACCGATGCGCTCGATAGTGTGTAAGTGATTGAAAAGGCGTTGGGGACCAGTACCTATAGAAGGATTATGAGTCCGCTGCTCTAACCGCTGAGCTACGAGCCCGATGCCTGCTAACGTCCCAATTTTATAATGATTTGGGACAAACGCGTGGAAGATTCGAGACTTGGCAACGGCGATCGCGATGAAACCGTAGTACATCGGGGCGGCCATTCGGCCTGCTCCTCAAAGTTAACCGCTCTTGTCAGGTAAGCGCTGCCGGTTCAGCCAGGAGTGCTTATCCCGTTTGTCGCGCACTCCGCTCACGGAATGGGGCCCTCCGCGTCTATTCTTTCGGGCGCGTGTCCGTGCCGCAAATCAGGAGGGAATCATGCGAAAATTCTGCGCTTATTTAGTGTGTGTCTGCGCCGTCAGCGCCATCGCCGCTGTCGAGGTCAAAGCTCAATTCAAAAATGGGTCTCAACCGACGGAATTGGTCTTGCCTCGGGTCAGCCAGCGCTCCAGCGTCACGCAGCGCATAGGCCTTACGGATATCACCATTGTTTATCACTCGCCGCTCGTCGGCGGCCGCGAAATCTTCGGCAAGATCGTCCCGTACGGCCAGATGTGGCGCGCCGGCGCGAACGAAAACACCACCATCACCTTCAGCGACGCCGTCACTATTGAAGGCAAGCCGCTTGCCGCCGGCACTTATGGCCTGCACTCCATTCCCAACGCCGATCAGTGGACTATCGTCTTTTCCAAGAATTCCACGTCCTGGGGCAGTTTTAGCTACAAAGAGAACGAAGACGCGCTGCGCGTCACCGTCAAGCCCCACGCGGCTGAATTCCGCGAATCGCTCGCTTACACTTTCGACGACATCAAGCCCGACACCGCCTCCGCCACACTCCGCTGGGAAAAGCTGGCCGTGCCTTTCCAAATCGGCGTTGACGTCAAGGCCACCGTCCTTGCCAGCATCAAGAATCAGCTGCGCAATACCGGTGGCTTCACGTGGGGTGGCTACGACGAAGCCGCGCAGTGGTGCCTCGACAACAATTACAATCTCGACGAAGCCTCGAAGTGGGAAGACACTTCAATTCAAAATGAAGAGCGCTTCGAGAATTGGGAAACCAAATCCCGCATCTACGCGGCCATGGGCAAGAAGGATGAATCAGCAAAAGCCCTGGCTACTGCGCTCGAAAAGGCCAACGCTATCCAGCTTTATAGCTACGCTCGTGGTTTACAGCGCCAGGGAGATGCCAAGCGCGCTTTCGAGCTCTATCCGCTCGTCTCCAAGCGCGATCCCAAGCACTGGATATCTCACTTGGCAAACGCCCGCGTTGATTCCAACTCCGGCGATTTCACCAATGCCTCGAAGGAAATGACCCAAGCCATCGACGGAGCGCCCGATGGCACCAAGCCGTTCCTTCAACCCATGCTGAAGAAGCTCGAAGCCAAAACCGACATTAATAAATAATAAAGTGGGGGCGCAGCAAGGCTGCGCCCCATCTTGGCTAGGCTCAACAATCAATGCGAAGGGTAACGCGCCACTAACCCATCTTCGACAATTTGTCCCGCACCCGATCGCTAAGCGCCTTGCCATCTACAGTCTTGCCTTCCAGCGCCGTCTTCGCCGCTTTCACCACCGCGCCCATCTGCTTCATGGAATTTGCGCTCGTTTCCGCAATCGCTTTGGCGATCGCCGCATCCATCTCCGCGTCGCTGGCCCCCGCCGGCAAGTACGCTTCTAGAATTGCCAACTCCTTCTGCTCTTTCTCCACCAAATCCGCGCGCCCACCTTTGCCAAATTGATCGATCGACTCCTTCCGCTGTTTCACCAGTGTTTGCAGCAGCGCAATCGATTCCGTCTCATCCATCTTGCGCATCTTTTCCACTTCTTTCAGTTGAATCGCCGCCTTCACCATCCGCAGTACGCTCAGCCGCATTTCTTCTTTGGCCTTCATCGCCGTCACAATATCCTTTTGGATCTGCTCGGACAAACTCATCGCGTCAACCTCGCTCTCCACACCATTCTACCCGCCCAACTCATTTGCTCGCTGCCGCACAGACAAAATTCGTCGCGTCATTCGTGTCCCCGCTGCCTTTGTACTTCGCCACTTCCGGATACGCGCACAACGGACGCGTCATTTTCACCCCTCCTGCCTCTTCTTCTTCGTTCACGTACTTGGCCGCCACCAACGCGCCCGGGGCGGTTCCTTTCTCGACCCACTGCTCCAGCGACAAACGGATATTCCCGGAGGCATCGGTCGATCCTCCGCCCAACGCGCCAAACGAACTCGCTCCCGGCCCGCCGCCGCAGTGCTGCATCCCCGGCACCAGATACAGCCTTGTGAACGCTTCGGCTGTTGGCTTGCTCATTTTCTTCGCAACGCTTTCGTAATATTCGACGGCGCCCAGCGCTGAAATCGCCGGGTCATTCCATCCGTGGTAAATAATCAGCTTGCCGCCTCGTGCCTTGAATCGCGCGAGGTCCGCGTCACCTGCGTCCAGGACTTTTCCGGTCTTTGTCTTAGCGGCTCCCAGTGCCTCTCCCGGCGTTACCTTTTTGTAGTCCCAGTCCGCTTTCTCGTACACCATGTTCGCGAAAAAACCGTTCCCAAACGCATACATCAAGCTCTGCTCCACTCCCGTCCCGCCAGTAATCCAAAGCGCCCAGCCTCCCCGGCCATCCTCAGCGCCGGGAACATACCCAGGGAAAATCACGCGCCCCTTTCCGTCATGTCCGCCGGCGTAGAGCGCCTTCAACGTGGAGACTTGTTTCGCAGTAAGGCATTCGCCGGAGTCTCCGCTCTTACATTGCATGACCGCAGGATCAAATTTGCACGCTCGTGGGTCATTCACCACTCCGTCGGCAACTCCGTCCTTTGCATCACACGCTTCATTCACGGCTTTCGCCACTGCAGGCAGTTTGCTGCCGGGAATATGGCTTCCGTCTTCTGCAGTTTGCGCTTGCAGATTGGCGATCGCGTTGGTCAACAGCCTTGACCAATAGTTCGCCGGCGCCCCCGCCAGAATTCCGTCGTAGTCCTCCGGGAATCTCTGCGCCTCCATGAGCGCCTGACGTCCGCCGTTTGAACATCCCGCGAAATAGGAATACTTCGGCTGGCTTCCGTAATACGATGCGATCACCGCTTTCGCGATCCGCGTCATCTCGTGTATTGCGCGATACCCGAAATCCGTTACTTTCTCCGGATGCCCGAGCGCCCACTTCGCATCGATCGGACTCCCGGAATGCCCGGTGTCCGTGCTTGCCGTTGCGTATCCTTGGCTTAGCGCATCTTCCAGCGACCGATAGGGGATTTCTCCCGCGAATCCTCCGTTCCCTTGCCCGCGAAATCTTCCGTTCCAGCCGTTTTCCGGCAGCCACACTTCGACATTGATCACGGAATCCGCGCTCGGCGTAGCTAGAACCTTCACGCGGCAAAACGCCGGAAGTTTTTTCGCGAGCCGCTCATCTCCGGACAGTCCCGGCGTACCTCCCCGCGGCGGCACAAACTCCCCTGCCCCTACCCGCTCCGCCGAAACGATCCTGGCTCCTTCCAGTGCCATTTTCTGCACGCCCTCGCACGAGGGTTGCGTTCCCTGCGCGTCGGCACCGCTGCCTCCGCACACTCCCAGCATCAGCAACACCATTAAGACCCGCCCTACCCCGCAAATAGCTCGCCGCATCACGCTCACCCGCCCTCTCGCGTACATTCTCGCGATTTCCTCGGCGTACTTCTCACCGACAATCGTCGTGCTGCATCATATCTTCGCCGCTCCTGCCTGCAAAGCGTTTGGCGGCATCCAACTCCCCTATGCCCGTTACGCCAAAGAAACGCCATTACGCCCACGGCTGGGGCACTCCGCCCTGGCAAATCGATTTCCGCCCAGCCTCGCGTCCGCTGCCCGCTCGTGCCGATTTCGTGATCGTCGGTGCAGGTTTCTCCGGCCTCTCCGCCGCTGCATGGCTCCGCAAACTCGCGCCCGGCAAATCCGTCGTCGTCCTCGAACGCGCCACCATCGGTGACGGCTCCAGCGGCCGCACCGGCGGCATGGCTCTCGCGGAAACCGCCGCAGGGGATCTTCCAGGCCTCGGCGACGTCCTCCGCAGCTACAAGCAAATTCTTCACGCCCTAAAAGTCGACGCCGAACTATCGCTCCCCGGTGCTTTCGAACTCGGGCGCAAATCCGCCGCCAAGCTCCGCAAGTCTTCTATTCGCTGGAACGATTCCGGCGATCTCCACGCCGTCAACCAAGTCCCTGGCGGCAGCGTGAACCCCGGCAAAGTAGTTGCCGGTTTGGCGAAAGCCGCGCAATCTGCAGGCGCGCAAATCATCGAACACGCGGAAGTCCTTGCGCTAAAATCCGTCGCCCGAAGCCTTTTAGAATCGAGCGGCAAGAACAGCCAAGACGTTCCAGTCGCGCCAGCAGTAATCGAATTAAAGCTCCGCCTCCATCACCGCGGCAAATCCAAAACAAAAACAATCGCCGCCACTCGCGTTCTCCTAACCACCAACGCGCAATCCCTCGATCTTCCGGATCTCGCCTCTTCCACCCATCCCAAGCTAACCATGGCCCTGGCCACCGCGCCGCTCACCCACACGCAAATCAAATCCCTCGGCCTCTCCTCGCGCAAACCGTTCTACACCATCGATCTCCCCTACCTCTGGGGTCGCCTGACAAAAAACAATTCCGCCATCTTCGGCGCTGGCCTCGTCGAACCTACCAGCGGCAACAACCTGCACGCCATCGACGTCCGCAAAGGCCCCGCCGCCGAACGCCTCGCCTGGCTCGAATCTCGCGTCCGGCAACTCCATCCCGTCCTCAATAATGTCCGCATCACCCACCGCTGGGGCGGCCCCATCCTGTTGACCGAAGCCGCCAAACCCATCTTCCGTTCGCACCCCCGCCACCCCCAAGTCACCATCCTCGCCGGCTTCAACGGCCACGGCGTAGCCCTCTCTGTCCACCTCGGCCACTGGGCCGCCCAACACCTCGCCGCCAACCGCCCCCTCCCCCTGTGGTTCACATGAGCTGCTAAGTATTCCGGACGTTTTTTTCAGCCCATCCAATCTGCTACCATTCCGGCCATGAACATCAACCGCCGCACGCTGCTCCAATCCATCCCCGCCGCCGCATTGCTCTCCGCAACCGATCTGGCGGCTTCTTCGTCCAATCAACCGAGCGCCATGCCTAACTCCACAACCGTCTACGAACTTCGCATCTATCACGTCAACGAAGGCAAGCTGCCCGCTCTCCTCGCCCGCTTCCGCGACCACACCATCGCCATCTTCACCAGACACAACATGAGAACCCTCGCCTTCTGGACTCCCACCGACGACCCACAAAAGTCCAACACCCTCGTCTACATCCTCGTCCACCCCAGCCGCGAAGCCGCCGATGCCAACTGGAAATCTTTCCGCGTTGACCCCGAATGGATCTCAGTCCGCGACCAATCCGAAGCCAACGGCAAGCTCGTCGAAAAAATCGACTCCACCTTCCTCGCCCTCACCGACTTTTCCCCGCCCATCCGATAGCGCAGCCACCCCTCCAGGCCTCCGCAATTCCCATCCCTTTCCCACTTTTCCCGCGATTTGGAACAACACGAATCTCCATCCTGGCCGTCCTTTCCCTTATGTTTTCCGCCTGTGTCATGGGACCTTCCCCGTTTAGCTCCAGTCGGCGCCCTCAGGACGTGCTGGTATGAGCGCCGTCTCTTCCGCCGAACGCCGCATCGATATCGGCCTGCTCGTTCTCCGCGCCGCCGGTCTCTTCCTCGCGCTCACCTTCGGCTTCCAGAAAGTCTCCGGCTATATCGCGCTGCTCCGCGCCGGACAATCTCTGTCCACCTCCGGCCTCGCTCCCCTCATCCGCATGATGGGCCTTCCCGCGCCCGCCTTCCTCGCGGTTTGCGCCGTGCTCAACGAAGCCCTCGGCGCGCTCTTCATCGCCTGCGGATTTCTCACCCGCCTCTCAGCCGCCGCAGGCGCCCTCGGTATGGCCACCGCCTTCTACGTCAGTATGCGTCTCGGCGAAGACCCGCTTCGCGCTGCGCTCTATTTCGTAATTTTCCTCGGCTTGGCCATCACCGGCCCCGGCAGATTCTCCGTCGACCATCTTCTGCGCGCACGATTGCCATCTCAATCGAAAGGCCATCCATGACCTCTTCCCAACCGTCATCGCCGAATCGCAGCCTCGACGCGGGGCTGCTCCTCCTCCGCATCGGTACCGGACTCTCTCTGTTACTGATTTTCGGTCTGCAAAAACTCCAGGCCGGCTGGGCCTACACCCACACCGGCCAGTGGCCTTTCGTCGATTTCAATCGCAAAATCGGCTTGCCTCTCCCGGTTTTCTTCGCCTACGTGCAAACCCTCAATGAGTCATTCGGCGCGCTTTTCCTCGCACTCGGCTTGTGGTCCCGTTATTCCGCCGCCGCTCTCTCTATCGGTTTCGCCGCCGCCACCCTCTGCAGCATGAAAGCCGCCGAGCCCTGGCTCAC